>NZ_JBDLZZ010000007.1:0-211095 GCF_040049115.1 Flavobacterium aestuarii | reverse complement strand
CCCCAACAGATCGGCACGCATTGGATCGGTAGATCAGTTCCGGCGAAAAGCCCCTGCAGATCGGTTCCCGTTGGATCAGTAGATCAGTTCCGGCGAAAAGCCCCAGTAGATCGGTTCCCATTGGATCAGTAGATCAGTTCCGGCGAAAAGCCCCAGCAGATCGGTTCCCATTGGATCGGTAGATCAGTTCCGGCGAAAAGCCCCAGCAGATCGGCACGCATTGGATCGGTAGATCAGTTCCGGCGAAAAGCACCAACAGATCGGCACGCATTGGATCACTGGATCAGTCCCAACGAATAGCTCCGTATATCGGTTAATTTTTCTTTTTTTATGTTTCTTTAATAGAATTTCTTTTATTCCTATTGTAAGTTTTAGACAAATGATTAAAGTACTTAATAGATCGTTGATAACGTTTAATGTTTCCATATTTTAAATTTTTGGGCAAGGTTTAAAACGCCTTAAAAATAAAATAGGACACCTTTTTTTGACTTTTTTAAAAGATCTAAAAACATTAAAAAAAGCCTCATATTTCTACCCGTTTTCTACCACCACTTAATTCTATATAAATAAACTATTGATTATTAGTGCTTTGTGTTGATTGTTTCAAGTCCTATACAGACTATTTCAACTAAAATCTAAACAAAAACAATATCCTTTACCTGTATTTCATCCCTTAAAATTTTGCCATTTTCGGTAAGGTCTAAAACTTTTAATTTTTTGCCCTCGCTTTCTGCTTTTTCAAGCAAATCAAATATTTCATCACCAATGTGAAACATTATTGTTTGCAATAGTTGGGCGTATTCATCGGTTTTACTCCCTGTGTAATCTCTTTTTTGTGTGTAGCTGTAAAATAGTTCTTTTCCTTTCATTGGTTTTGTTTTTTTGCCTCATATTCTGCCAATAATTTAGTTACTGGAGTACAAAGAATCTCGTATAAAGTTGTGCGTGAAATTGGGTAAATTGGACAAATGTAAAGTTCCAGTATTTTTGTGGTTGGTGTATAGGGATGTTCTTGTACTGATTTTTGGTACAGTTCTTTAATAAGCTTGTATCTTTTCAGTTTGTTTATCTGAACACCGTTAATTTGATTTTGGTTTTTCATTTTAAATTTTAGTTTGCTTTAAAAACTTATTAAAGGTTTCTTTTATACTTGGTTTTCTCAAAGGTATTTTGACTTTTAACCCCATTTCATCAACTGACTTTTGCAAGTCCCTTAATTTTTGTGTTTTCGTTGGTGGTGGTTTTAAAAAGTCCTTAATCTCTAATATTCCATTTTCAAAATCCAGTAAACATTCTCTAACCAATAAATTCAAATATTTATTGATTGCATTTTTGCCGTTGGTGGCTGTATAGCCGAATTTGTCAAAAACCGTTTTTTGATTATTTGATAAAATAAAGTAATCTGTTTTTAGGTACTCAATAAACAAATCAAAATCAATGCCTTTGTAGTTTAAGTTAAAACCTCGCATTTTAACAATTTCATACAAATAGTATTTAGTCATCAAACTTTTTTTGTTTAGGGTTTTATCCACTTCAAAGTATAACCTTATGCACTTTATTAAGTCGGTGGCAACTGGTGGCGGTTGTTTTATAGTGCTTGTGTACTCTAAATTTTCAAAGGAAAAATCTTTGTCATTGCCATTTTTAAAGCTTATTTGACCGCTACGGATCGGAATTTTACAAAATGTTTCCAAAATTATCTTTGCTATGTTGTAAGTCTTACAGTTTATAGTGATTTTGCCCTTTGTAATAGCCAAATTCCTTTTTGAAATGGAATTAAAGCAAAGTCCCGTATTTGTGATATACAAACCGCTTATTTTAGTTTTTCTAAAGCCTTGCTTTTGAAGTTCACGTATTGAAAAGCCTTTTTTAATAGGTCGATTGGGCTTTGATTCGCTTTTGGCTGTATTTGATTGGCTAAAATCGATTAACTTTTGCAAATCGTACATTTTGCCGTTAAACCTTACTTTGCCGTTTGCTGTGGCTGTAATTTCACGTTTTGCGGACTTATGCCACGCTTTGCCGTCAACTGTCAAAAGTAATCCTTTGATGGCTGTTTTTTTAAATTCTTTATTTGTCGGTTTCATTTCGGACTGTTTTTAAATATCGTGAAATTGTACTTTGATGTTTTCCCAGCGTTACGGCAATTTCTTTGTAACTCATTCCCGAATTAAACAACTCATTTGCTTTTGTTTTTATTGGGATTATTTCCCTTTGGCTTTTCCAGTTTTCGGCTATATACCATTTTTCAACCGTTCTAAATGGTGTATCCGTTATTTTTCCAACTTCTACCAATGACAAGCCAATCAAATAGTATTTTTTTGCTTTGGCTTTTTCATCCAGTGTATAAGAGTTTCTTTGTTTTGGTTCGGGAAGCTTTTTTTTAGTTTTTCTCATTATGGGTGGTTTTGAAATTTTCTGAAATAGGGTAGTAGTAAAATGGTAGTAAAATACATTTTGGGATTTAAAATTTCGCTGTTTTTGCTAAGGGTGGTTTTTGCTCTTTTTTGCTTTCATTTTAGCCGAATTATTTTTTAGATGCCCCAGTAAAAAATTATCAGTTCGGGTGTACTTCACTTTGTTAATCCGACCTTTTTTAAATGCAAATACTCCTTTTTAGGGCTTGGATTTTTCATTATTGGGTATGATTTTGGGTTTATTACTCTAATAAGGGTGTTTTTTGAATGATTCCGTTTGAATGGTTCTTTTTAAGGCTTATTTCGACCTTTTTTTGTTATTATCTATAATCTTTTAATAGTTACACTTGTGTATTGTCTTAAACCATTATATAAACTCAATAATGATGGGGCTTGCTTCCTAAAGGAAGTTTAAGACAAGCTTCCATAAAAAAATAATGGGACTTTACGTGTGCCATTTGTTTTGTTATTTTTATCAATAAATATCATTATATATTCATTTTTGATTTAAGTTCCTGACTATTAGTTTTTTACACGAGTTACAAAAGTGTAACTTTTTGTAAAAGGGCTATTCAATCCTTTTATATTATCAATAAATATCAATTCATTTTTAATTTTAAGCTAACTAACTGTTTTTCAAAATCATAAGCATCTTTCCAAAACGGTACTATTTTACTGCTTTTAATGTCAAATTCGTGTCGTATTGCTTCCCAATTCTCTATAAATTCCCTGACTGAATAGAATTGTCGTTTTGTGAGTACGTTGTTTTCAAATTGGCTTTTGTATTGCTTTAAAACCTCGTTTTTACCATTGTATATAATATTACGTATCAAATCTATTTTGCTCCGCTGTGTGCCTTTTGGTGCATCTATATCATTATAAAAATTAAGTTTGTCCCACTGATTGAAAAACTCATTTTGTAGGATCACTAAATTAGCATCAGAAATAAAGTCAGTCAGTAATGTTTTTTCAACTCTCCTGTGTACCGTTTCAATTCTTAGTATATGGTGTGGAAAATCCCTTTCTTTCTGTCTGTTGTCTTTCATTTCAAATATTTTATCATACATTTTAAAGTGTATTCTAAAATCTCGGTGCGTTCCTGTAGTTATTTGCCGATCATCTTTAAATTTTGGCTCAACTAGAAATATTTTTTCCATTTTTCCAATACTATGCACTTTCTCTAAAATCATTTTCACATCAAAACTGAATTTTAAGTTTAGCCCTATTTCAAAAAAGGTTATTTCTACTTTGTCGGGGTTCATTCCAGTGTTTAAGATCAGTTTTTCAAACGTGGCTTTTACATCGTTCATCGTGAAGCTGTCAAAATTTGTTAAACGGCCACTCTCTAAATAGGAAAAGTATTTGTGTAAACTTCCCGTTATTTTTAATCTATTGCTTGAATCAATCTTTATAAACAAACCCCCAGTAAAATTTTTGGTAGTTCGGTTATCATAATAGATTAAGCCGTTTAGTGAATTAGACACTAAACGGCTGGCTTTTATAACACTCTTTTTCTCAATCTCTGATAAAGTCCGCTTTACCATTGTTATATTGTCGATCATTTTATATATTTGCGGAGTGCTAAAATTTAATATTAGCGTGTTTGGTTTTAGCTACAGTATAGAAACCCCTTACGAGGGGTTTTTTTATGCCCTGCTTTGAATAAAATAATCTATGTCCGCACGCTTGATTATTACTTTGCTATACTTTTCCGCTTTCATTTTGGTAACATTAAAAAAGCCTTTATCAATGTAGCTTTGCAGTGTGTTCCTACTGCATTTTAGCATTTCCATTGCTTCTTTTGGACTTAAAAACTCTTTTTGTCCTTGGTTCTTTATGTCTAGTAAACTTTTGGCAATACTTCCCATTTGGCTTTTAAGCTCTTGCCATTCTGTCAATGGTACTGTGATAACTGCTATTCCGCTTTCCATATAATGATTTTTAGAGTTTATTTAAAGGATTGTATTGCTTTGGCATTTACTACAAAACCGTTGTCCGATTTTTTTATTAGATCATCTAATTCAGTATTCAAACTTATCTTTTGCCCGTCCAGTTCGTTAATTTCATTAATCAGTTTGGTAATTCCCTGTAGTTTTTCATAAGCCTGTTTTTGGTTTTCGTTTTCAATAAACAATGAAAATCGAGTGTTAATGTGTTCTAAATGTTCGGGGGTTACAACTACCAAATTTTCAATAATCTTGAAACAGCCAACGTGCCAAATATGAAACTCCCTAGTGCCTTTGTCTTGTAAATCTTTTTCAATGCTTTGAATAAGTTCGATTGTTCCCGCTGGCTTTTCAATTAAGTCAAAAAGCTTTTCTTTGTTCAGTTTTAAATTTCCGACTTGCATATTTTCGCCAGCGGTGAGTTTTTCGGTTATGTAGGCTTTTGGATTTTCAAACATACCTGCCAAATCGTTTTCGTCTAAACTTATTCCCAGTGCAATGACTTTGTTAACATAGTTTTGGAAATACTCCTTTTTGGCTTGTAACTGGTGTAATTCGCTATTAATTGCACCCTCGTTTTTTTCTATCAATATTTTTTTAAAAGTCATAATTTTTATTTTTTATAGTTAGTTTTTTAGGAATCAGTGTTTTTGTCTAGGTAATCAAAGAAGTAATCAATTCTTTCTTTGTCTGTAAAATCGGCTTGCAATTTGTTGTCTATTTCATCAATAACCCTTGAAAGGAATAATTGCATATTTGACTGTACACGCTCCCAAAAGTCTTTTGTTTTGGCTAGATTAGCATCCATTTTCCTTTTTCCTAAAATTTCAAAAACCTTTTGAACGGTTAAGGCTTTAAAGTCTTCTTGATTGGTTTTAAACGCATCAATCATATCTTGATTAAAGTCGTTTAGCATTGCTTCAATGTCTTCTATTTGCATAATTCTATAGTATTTAATTTGTTTTTTGATTGATAGGTTAATACTGTTTTTCCAAACAGTTTAACTCTTATTTGTTTGCCTGTAAAGTCCATATTTTCGTTATGGATCAATACCTTTTCAGTTTTAAATATTGCTTTCATTGTTAATTGAATTTATTGTTATTCGGTTTAAACTCCTGCTTATGATATTTAGCAATCTCATTTAATCCTTTTTCTTTGATACTGCAAAAGGTGTGTTGTGTTGATTTTATATTATTATAAAATCGGGATTGGCGTTCTAAAGCGGTACTTATCCCTATTGCCATTTCTTCGAAGTTTATTTCACAACTATTAAATATTGTAATGACTTGTGTTTTTTTACCGTTGATTAGTTCTATGTCTGTAACAATGGTATGTTTAAAATTGATTTGCGGTAGTGCTATATCTGTACTCATTTTTATAGATTTTCAATTTTTAAAAATTCGTTTTTGTCATTTTCTGCTTTGATTAGTAAACTATCCAAAAACTCCATTTCTTTACGTGGAAGCATCTTTTTTGCAATTTCAGCCAGCCCCGCACAAGTGCCTAAATCTTGTTTGTTTCCTTGATAGCCAATGACTTCGATAGCATCTAAAATTGTTACTAAATCATGTGTTATGTCAACGTAATTCACATAAGTAATTTTTTGGATAACTGGGCTGTTTGAATACTCGCTAAACTCTAAATGTTCGCTGATTTCCTTTAATGCTTTCGGATTGTATTCTGTAATCGGTAATGTTTTCATTTTTGCGTATTTGGTTTTTAATTATTGTTTTACGGTGTGTGGTTTATGGCTGTCTATTGGGGTGTTATTCCATAAATCAGCTTTATGTTTTGCGCTTAAGATTGCGTTTTCAAATTCACATTCGCTGGAGTAATTGCCAGCAATTTTATTGCAGATTTGAGTTTCAAAACGTTCCAAATTAGATTTGGCGTTTTGTAGTTCTAATTCTTTGTTTTGAACTTCAAATGTCAAAGCATTTGCCAACTTTCCCAGCCTTTTTGTGGCGTGGGTTCGGTTTTCTAAAAAATCACTCCAGTGTTTCATTAGCGTATTTGGTTAAAGTATAATTGGTTCGTTTGGATTATTGTCAACTTTGGGTTTTTCAAGAACTAATAAACTGTATGAAAAATCGCTGATTAGTTTTAACTCATAAGCTTGTACATTTTCTCCTTTAGTGAATGGGAAACTATAATCCTCAACAACTACTTTCGTTATTCCTAATAATTCCAAAGGATGGCAGTACACATATATTTCTTTTGAGTGCTTCAAAAAATTAAACAGCTCAATAAAATGTTCTTTTGGAAAACAATCTTCGGGCTTTCCCTGCATGATACTTCCAATCAAAACACCCGTTACAGTGATGTCAAAGTCTTTCCTACTCCAACTCTCTTTTATTGTCCCTGTTAGTTTATTCCCTTGTTTGGACACATTTCGTTTAACTATGCTATTCCCTGATGTAATATTTATCATTGGTTCAAAAGGGAAAGTCCATTTAGTACCGTTTTCGGTAAAAGAAAAGGAAAGAGGAAAGTATTGTTTCTTTTCGTCTATTCTATCAACGGGCTGGTTTGTGTTTAAATATGGAATACTGGGCAATCCTTTTTGTATTAAATCATCTTGAACAAAACCTAATCTTTCAACGGTTTTGAATGCTCTTGCGCCCATTAGACTTGCAAATAATATATCTTGATTTGTCATAGTGTTTAAATACTGTTTAAACGGTTTTTAAATAATTAGCCTCTTTGTCTTCTTGGTGCGGAAACACTTTGACGACTTCCTTTTTGTACAGCATTTTTAAATTTTGTAAATGAGGTCTTTTTGTTCTTTGCTTTATGTTTTTGCTTCATTTTGATGTGTAAATAATGATTGTTGTGTGTACTTTAAAGGCTCTATTTTCTGTAAAAGCAGTATTGTGATTTGCTGTTTTTTGAAATCTATATTTTTGCTTTTATACATTTTTTGTAGCATTTCCACCGTTTCGGCTTTGCTGTAACCAGTATCCAAATAACACACGTAATCGTTTAGTTTTTCTAAATAGGTTTTTATAACTCCCAGTACAACGACTTGACCCTTGTATTTGCGCTGTAGGTAAATTTCAAATTGATTGTCTTTGTAATGTTTTCTAGGATTGTAAACCCTGATAGTCGAAAAACATTTGCAATCGAGTTTGTTATTCCAATTGGTTGTAAACTCTAACCGTTCCATTGCTTCAATGGTTATGCGCTTGCAACGGCTTGGAGTTCCTGCATTGCGCTGGTTTTGGCTTCCTTGTACTCTTTTAAGTATTGAGCCGTTACACGCATTAGTTTTAAGTCTTCCTTTGTTTCATTTCCTGCTAAAAAACTTTGCACTGTAGCATAATGTACACCACTTAATTTTGCAATATCTCTTAACGCTCCAAATGGTAATTGGTTTTTGATTTCTTGAATGTTCATTTTGTGTCGTTTTAAAAGTTTGGTAATTACAAAACATTTTTTGTAAAAAAAATTCTTTCTGTTTATTTATGCAAACATATTGAAAATGTTTTGTAAGTACCAAACTTTTTTGATAAAAAAAACCAACGTTTAGTTGGCTTCTCTTATATTTTTATTTATGTGATTGTATATCAGTGTTTTGCATATATAATCAATTTCGTTACTTGTTACTGGATAATTTTGTTTTTTATTTGATTTAACCAATTTTTTTAAATCATAATTAATAAAGAAATCAATAAATCTATTTGGTTTATTAAATTCCGTTAGTATCAAACTAATTACATACCAAACTTTTAATGTTTCCTTATGTATATATGTTTCAAGATTAAAACCCGTTATTTTTCTTATATAATATAGATTTGTTAGCAAAGTATTTTGTTTATTAAAAACACCATAAAATTGATTTTGATAAAATTTGGCTTCACTGCCAAATTCACTGTAAATACTATTAAAATCGTTATTGTTTTTCTCAATTAGGTCTAAATCGTTTCCGCAGTTATAATCAAATTTAATCCATCCTAAATATAAAAGACTGGTATTTAAATCTTCAAAATAATTTTTTATTTTTAGTATTAGATCATTGTCAAAAATCTCAATATCAGGATTTTTATTTATAATATCCTGCAAAGCTATTTTTAGCTGATCTAATTCATTAACTACTTTTTGATCAAAATCACTTGGGTTTTCTTCTAGATTTTGCAAGACTTCTTTTGACAGATATAATCCCGTAAAACTTTTTACATTAGTTGTTTTTCGCTTGTATGTTATTCTGTAATATAGGGGGTAACGTAATTTATTATCTAAAAATTTATAGTCTGGTTTTACTTTTGTTTCTAAATATCTTTTTACAGTAATTTTACTTTGTTTACTCATTCGGTTTAGCGTATTTGGTTTATTTGTATTGCAAATAAACGAAAACAGGAATATATTTTATTCTTTATGAATATTTATTATTCAAAAAAAAGTAAAATTTAGCATAAAAAAACCGCTCCATTTGGAGCGGTACAAAAAAAAGAATGTTTTATAAAGGAAAAGAAATATTATCTAATCCCCATTGCCATTGCTGGTAAAGTTCGGGAATTAAACGCCTGTATTTCTTTGCCGTTGTTTCATCGTTGCGGAACTCATACAAAAGAACAATATCCAGTATACTGTGTTCTACCGAAAACATCCAGTGAGATAAATACTCATCTTTAGTCATTCCATCGGTTAAATCAATGATTTCTGCTATTGTTGGATTATGCTCGTAAATAGTTTTCATAGTAGTAAATGTAATATTTAAAAGTTTACGGCTGTCAATTCCTTTTCTATGGTATTGTCCATTATATGCCCGTAAATTTGGGTAGTGGCCAGTTTCTTGTGTCCTAATACTTTTTGTACTGTGGTTACACTCACGCCCTTGTAAAGTAAATAGGTGGCCGTAGTGTGTCGGGCGGTGTGAAAGGTTATTGTTTTATTAATCCCTGCAAGCCCCGCTAATGTCTTTAAAGTCCTGTTTGCGTACTGGTTCGTTATTTGTTCAAAACAAAATACAGTGTTGAAACGGTTGTACTTGCTTATTATCTCCAGCGGTTTGCCGTTAAAAATGGTGTAGATCGGTATTCTCACGTTTTCGTCTGTCTTTTCCATTTTCTTAATCAGCCAAGTATTGCCCCCAATGGTCACCAGTTCCCTTTTTTGCATGCTCAAAACATCGCTAAAACGCAATCCTGTATAAACGCTGTACATAAATAAATCTTTTACGTACTGGTATTTTTGGTTTTCTCCAGTTAAGACTAAATCCTGCATTTGGTCTATTTCTTCGGGAGTTAAAAAAACTTTGTTGCTATCCTGCTGTTTTACCTTGAATTTTCTAAAAGGATATTGTTGCACTGTCATTAAATCCTTGTTTATTGCAAGGTTTACGTAAGTTTTCATATTTTTAAAATACTTCCAAATTGTATTTTGCATTAGCTTTTTGGGTGGAGCATCTTTGTAAGCGATTTTTATTTTACGCAAAAAAACATCAAAATCGTTTAATAGTTCAAAAGTAATGTCCTCAAAGTAAATTACTTTCTTGAACTCCTTTAGCCTTGCCAATGTGGTACGGTGATTTTTTTTGGTTGCCTCGGTTAAATTCATTTTCTCAATTTCCTGCTCCATAAATTCAGTAAATGAATTTACGGTATCGCCTTTGAAAAAATCCGTAAGCATTCCCAAATTAAAAGGCTTCCCAGCATTTATTTTGTCCAGTTCGAAGTTTTCAAAGTTCCTAATCGTTTCAGCAATTTGTTTGTTTAGTTTGATTGCGTTGGGATAATCGGTTTTGATTGTTCGGGTTTTGTTGTTCCAGTAGATCGGCTCAACATAAATTTGGGTAGAAAAATATTTGTTCTTACCGTTCAAATAGCACTCAATTTGTATGAGTGCTTTGCCTACTGTATTTAACTGTTTTTTGCGGTTAAATACAGGCGTGTAGCGTGTTTTATTCATAATATTAGCGTATTAGTTTACGCAAATGTATATAAACAATTTCAATAAATTGGGTAGAAATCGGGTAGAAAACTGGTAGAAAAAAGCTTGATATTTAATGATAATCTTTTTTATCAAAAAATCGTAAACCCCCGTAAAATAAGGGATTTAAACAAAAAAACCGCACTAAATTAGTGCGGTTTGTGGTCCCACCTGGGCTCGAACCAGGGACCACCTGATTATGAGTCAGGTGCTCTAACCAGCTGAGCTATAGGACCGGTTAAGAGTTTGCAATATTACTACATTTATTTTATTGTTACAAGTATTTTTTGGGTAGATTTTTGAATAGTTACGATAATTTTACGAACCAGTTTTTAAAATATCTGATTATGAATAGACTAAAATTATTTTATTTCCTGACATAATTCAATTAAAACTCCATTTGTTGCTTTTGGGTGTAAAAAAACAACTAATTTATTGTCGGCACCTTTTTTTGGAGTCTCATTCAGAATGATGAATCCTTCGGATTTGAGGCGGTCGATTTCGGAAAAAATGTTCTCAACATCAAATGCAATGTGATGAATCCCTTCGCCTTTTTTTTCTAAAAATCTGGCGATGGGGCTTTCGGGATTGGTTGCTTCAAGGAGTTCTATTTTGTTGGGGCCGTTCATGAAGAAGGATGTTTTTACACCTTCGCTGGCGACTTCTTCATGTTTATAGGCGGGTGCGCCAAAGAGTTTTTTGAATAACAGATTAGATTCTTCCAGGTTTTTGACGGCAATGCCAATGTGTTCTATTTTTTTCATTACATATTCATTTTATCAATATTTGCAAAAATGCACATTCTCCCCTTTTTAGCCCCGATTACTTCGGCAGTTCGCTTCGCTCGTGCGTAGCGAAAATCCTCTCTGGCTGGTGTTCAGCCAGGGAGATTGCAGTGGAAAGCGGGAACCCATACCTGCCGAAAATGCCCCAATCATTCGCTCCTTAATCTGGCTTTGAAATCTTAAAACAAATATAAAAAACTTTAGGAGTTTATGACTTTATAAGGCAGTCTCTCAAAAAAATAGTATTTTTGCGCCATGGAAACAAATAGACAGAAAAAAATAGGCGGTGTTATCCAAAAAGATTTGGTTGATATCTTGCAAGGTGAAGTGAGAAAAAATGGAATTACCAATTTGATAATTTCAGTATCCAAAGTTACAGTGACTACAGATTTGTCTGTGGCTACAGTGTATTTAAGTATTTTTCCTCAGGAAAAAGCGAAAGAAACATTAGAAGGAATTAAAGCTAATTCGACTTTAATTAAGCATGATTTATCACAAAGAGTGCGTTTGCAATTGCGCAGGGTGCCTAATCTGGTTTTCTTTATTGATGATTCTTTAGATTATATTGAGAAGATTGATAATGCCTTGAAAAACCAAGAAAATCCGATAGAAAATAGAGATTTGTTGGATAAACGCAAGTTTCAATAAATTTGAATTTCCCTCTTTACATAGCCAAGCGGTATATTTTTAGCAAAAGTTCTAACAATGCTATCAATATTATTAATCGTATTGCAAGTATGGGAGTTATTGTGGGAGCCATGGCACTGTTTGTTGTGCTTTCGGTTTTTACTGGATTGCGAGAATTTAGTCTTTCGTTTACCAGTGACATTGACCCCGATCTTAAAGTAAGCAGTACAATTGGTAAATCTTTTTTTATTGTACCAAAACAAGAGAATGAAATTGCTGCAATTGAAGGCGTTGCATCATTTTCTAAAGTTATTGAAGAAAGAGTGTTATTTACTTTCAATGGCAAACAAGAAGTTACTTATCTAAAAGGCGTGGATTCTACTTTTAACGCCGTTAGCAATTTCAATAAAAAATTATTCAACGGACAATGGCTGAAACCAGAAACATATCAAGTGGTAGTAGGTTATGGAATTGCTCAAAAGTTTTCTATGGGCCTGCTGGATTATAATAATGCCTTTGAAGTTTTTGTGCCAAAGCCAGGAAAAGGGACAATTGAAAATCCAGAGCAGGCATTTAATTCGGCTGACGTTTTTCCAGTAGGAATTTATGCGATTAGTGAAGACTTAGATTCAAAGTATGTATTTGCTGATTTAGGATTGGCACAGGAATTATTAGAATATAAAACCAATCAGATTTCGAGCCTTGAAATAAAGTTAAAAAAGGATGCTGATGAAAGTGCTGTTATCGATAAACTTGAATCAATTTTTAAAAATAAAATTACCGTAAAGAATAAAGAACAGCTGAATGAGGCTTTATATAAAATGCTAAATACTGAAAATATTGCTGTTTATCTGATATTTACATTGGTTATAGTTGTAGCGCTTTTTAACTTGATTGGAGCACTTATCATGATGATTCTGGACAAAAAAGGAAACCTGAAAACCCTTTTTAATCTAGGAACAGACATTAAAGGCCTGCGTGGCATATTTTTGTTACAAGGTACTCTTATAAGCTTTTTTGGCGGGATTATTGGATTGTTATTGGGGGTTGTAGTTGTTTTGCTGCAGCAGCAATATGAACTTATAATGATAACTCCAACTTTGGCCTATCCAGTGATTTTTACTACGGAAAATGTTTTGATAGTTTTGGCAACTATTATTACACTTGGTTTTATTGCTTCACTTATTGCAAGCAGCAGGGTAAGCAAGAAGTTATTGGATTAAGTTTTTAACTCCAAAGTATATTTGTGGATTCTATACACTAAAAGATGTAACCAAACTTGAATTGGAAATTTACTTCTACTTCATTTTCATCATCCGTATAAGAAAGAGATTTGTCTAAAAAATTGTGTCTATAGCCAATTCCTCCTGAACATTCCGAATAAAAATGCTTACGGGTACTAGTTCTTCGGATGCCGTATTCAGGTACTATAGAAATGAAAGAAGGAGCATCAAAATCCTTAGTGTTTACAAGAGCCATTCCGGCAGGAACAAAAGTGGTCAGTAACGAAAAATAATTTGAGCCATTGTTAATAGTATTTTTCCCCAAACGATTACGGCGGTCCAATCCATAATACCAGCGGGGCTCAATATTAATGTATGGTACTATTAAAAAAGATGATTCTTTTTTACCATCAGGATAAGTCTGGGTAGAAGATCCGGTTGATAGTCCAAGTTCGCTTCTTAATGTTATTTTTCGGTCTAATCGTATTTCATTCTGAAAACTCAGACTAAATAATCCAGCCTGTACACTATTCAAATTTTTCTCAACCGATACTTTTTCTGCTTCTTGTGCTTTTGCGATGAAACTGATTAAAACGAAACCTAGAACTATAATTTTTTTCATTAACTTTTTTCTGCAAAAGTAATTTTTATTTTACAAAAAGAAAATAATAATTAAACAACTTCATAACTTGCATAAGCCTCCTTAATATCATTCAAATGAGAGAATATTTCTTCTGGACGATCGAGAGTTACTAGTTTTTGCCTGAAGGTTTTGAACGAATGGATTCCCTTGAAATAATTGGTGTAATGAGGACGGGTTTCTACAATTCCAAGTCTTTCGCCTTTCCATTGCATTGCCCAAGTAAGGTGATTTCGAACGGCTTCAACTCGGTCGGCAACGGTGGGTTTTGCTAAATGTTCGCCTGTTTTGAAGTAGTGTTTGATTTCGTTGAAAATCCAAGGATAACCAATAGCAGCGCGGCCGATCATTATTCCGTCGATTCCGTATTCGTTTTTATACTGTAATGCTTTTTCTGGAGAATCGATATCGCCGTTTCCGAAAATAGGCATCGTGATTCTAGGGTTGTTTTTTACGCGGGCAATGTGTGACCAGTCAGAATGGCCTTTGTACATCTGCGCACGTGTTCTGGCGTGGATGCTCAAAGCAGCCACACCAATATCCTGCAGACGTTCGGCAACTTCGTCAATATTTATCGAACTGTCATCCCAGCCCAAACGGGTTTTTACAGTTACCGGCAAATGCGTGCTGTCGATCACGGCTTTGGTCAGACGGATCATTAAATCTACGTCTTTTAAAACTCCGGCACCAGCACCTTTGCAGACTACTTTTTTTACAGGACAGCCAAAATTGATGTCGATTAAATCCGGGTTTACAGTGGAAACGATTTTGGATGACAGTGCCATAGCTTCTTCGTCTCCTCCGAAAATCTGGATTCCAACAGGTCTTTCGTAATCGAAAATGTCCAATTTCATTCGGCTTTTGATGGCGTCGCGAATTAATCCTTCAGATGAAATAAATTCGGAGTACATTAAATCGGCTCCATGCATTTTGCACAACCTGCGGAATGGCGGATCGCTCACGTCCTCCATAGGTGCTAAAAGTAATGGGAATTCGGGTAATTCTATGTTGCCAATCTTAATCATCGTCCTTGAAATTTTTTGCAAAATTACAACTTTTAAATAAATAGAAAATAGGTTAACTGATAATAGAAGGTTAAAAACCTGATTTTTAGTGCAGTTTGAAATAAATTAAGGAGTTTTTTTTTAAAACATATAAGTCATATAAGTTTTTTAAAAGCTATGACTGAAAACTATTTTCAAACCATAATAAGAAATCTAAGTTCATTTAAGATTGTAGGCTGAAAACTAAAACCTTATATGACTTATATGGTAAATAAATAGTTTCCTGTTTTGAAACTTTGAAACTGTTGAATTTAGAGTATATTTGCAGATTAATTGTCGCTTTATGGCATTGCGTGAGGGATAGTAGTGGAAATCCTTTTCCTTTTTTCTTTAAAAAGGAAAAGATTGCAACGGATAGCCCGACGGCTTTTTCTGCCGGCACGCCCAAAATACACATACAAACATTATGAAACATATTAGGAATTTTTGCATTATTGCACACATTGACCACGGAAAAAGTACATTGGCTGACCGATTATTGGGGGCAACCCAAACGGTAACGGCACGTGAAGAAAAGGCGCAGCTACTTGACAATATGGACTTGGAACGTGAGCGCGGGATTACAATCAAGAGTCACGCGATACAAATGGAATATAAATACAAAGGGGAAGATTATATCCTGAACCTGATTGATACTCCTGGTCACGTGGATTTCTCTTATGAGGTTTCGCGTTCGATTGCCGCTTGTGAGGGAGCATTATTGATTGTGGATGCTGCACAAAGTATTCAGGCACAAACGATTTCTAACTTATATTTGGCACTGGAAAATGACTTGGAAATTATTCCTGTTTTGAACAAAGTAGATTTACCGAGTGCCAATCCGGAGGAAGTAAGCGACGATATTATCGATTTGCTTGGCTGTAAATTGGAAGATATTATTCATGCTTCGGGGAAAACCGGTTTTGGTGTGGAGAATATTTTGGCCGCAATTATTGAAAAAGTTCCGGCTCCGAAAGGAAATAAAGAAGAACCGTTGCAGGCTTTGATTTTTGACTCGCATTATAATCCATTTCGAGGAATCGAAGTTATTTTCAGGGTTGTAAACGGTGAAATAAAGAAAGGCCAAAAAATTAAATTTATGGCTACCGGCAATGAATATTTTGCCGATGAAGTAGGGACATTGAAATTAAATCAAGTTCCTAAAAGTGTGATTTCGACAGGAGATGTTGGGTATTTGATTTCCGGAATTAAGGAAGCCAAGGAGGTAAAAGTGGGTGACACGATTACCGATGCCAAAACGCCTACAACTAATATGATTACAGGTTTCGAGGACGTAAAACCGATGGTTTTCGCTGGAATTTACCCTGTAGATACCGAAGATTTTGAAGAGCTGAGAGCTTCGATGGAAAAACTGCAGCTGAATGATGCTTCGCTGGTGTTTACGGCTGAAAGTTCGGCGGCTTTAGGATTTGGTTTCCGATGCGGATTCTTGGGAATGCTGCACATGGAAATCATTCAGGAACGTTTGGAGCGCGAGTTCGATATGACTGTAATTACTACGGTTCCTAACGTTTCGTATTTGGCTTACACCAAAAAAGATCCTGAAACAGCGATTATCGTTAACAATCCATCCGATTTGCCGGAACCGTCAAAACTGGATCGTGTAGAGGAGCCTTTCATTAAAGCTACAATTATTACAAAATCTGATTTCGTTGGAAACGTAATGAGTTTGTGTATCGAAAAACGTGGTATTATCACCAATCAAACATATTTGACTACGGAACGTGTAGAATTGAATTTTGATATGCCATTGGCCGAAATTGTATTCGATTTTTATGACCGATTGAAAACGGTTTCCAAAGGTTATGCTTCGTTTGACTACTCTCCTATTGGAATGCGTGCTTCTAAATTGGTTAAACTTGATGTATTACTGAACGCTAATCAGGTTGATGCGCTTTCTGCTCTGATTCACGAGAGCAACGCTTACAACATTGGTAAAAAAATGACAGAGAAACTGCGTGAGTTGATTCCGAGACAGCAATTTGATATTCCGATTCAGGCTGCAATTGGAGCTAAAATTATTGCTCGTGAAACGATAAAAGCATTACGTAAAGACGTTACTGCCAAATGTTACGGAGGGGATATTTCGCGTAAACGTAAACTTCTTGAAAAACAGAAAAAAGGTAAAAAACGTATGCGTCAGGTAGGAAATGTCGAAATTCCGCAAGAGGCGTTTATGGCGGTATTGAAGTTGAATGATTAGATTTTTTTTAGAGAAAAGAATATAGAAAATAGAATATAGAGAAACCTGATGATGTGAAAATTGTCAGGTTTTTTTGTTTAAGTTTGAGAAAGAAAAATTTTGAATATGAAAAAAATTAGTGGAGAAGAGTTTATCAAAATTTTATATTCTAATAATGATACGAGCATATCTGATTGTGTTATTGAATATAGCGAATTATCTATTGACTTTAAAAAAGTTAAAACTAATAAAACTATATTTTTTCAAGAGATAACCTTTTCAGGACAGCAATTAAATTTTTACAACAAAACTAAAAAGCATAAAACAATAATTCAAATTGAAAACTGTATTTTCAATACTAATATCCATATAAATGGTAATTTTGAAAAAATATTATTCGAAACAAATAATTTCAATTTTGATAAATTTGAAATTATTGATTCTAAAATTAGAGTTTTGAATTTTGTTAATCATAGTGACCCTAGTATTGAAAAACGTAAAAAAAACATTTTCTCCAAAGGGAATTTTAAAATTTATAAATGTGATTTTGAATCTGAATTTTGGCTTAAAAATGTTCAATTTATGGAAACAACTACAATTGACATTAGTAGCGTTAATTTTTATGGAACTTGTTCGTTTTTGTTTACTTCTTTAAATCAAATAAAATTTTATTATTGTTCCTTTTTTAAAGAATTCAGATTTGACTGTAATTACAAATCATTGTGGTTTAATGGATGTAGTTTTCTAGATAAAATAAACTTTTCGAATTTATATACTTCAAATTCAAATACTTCTTTTTTATGGTTTGATGACTGTTCTTGTCGAAAAATTGCATCTTTCCAGAATTATTATGTACATAAATTAAGACTTGAAAATGTAACTTTTGAAAACATTGTTTCATTTCAAAATTCATTGTTTGAAATCATAGAAATTAAGGATTCTGTTTTTGAAAAGAAAACTTCCTTTGAAAATCTCAGAACAAACTATTTCAAAATCCACCAAGTCACTTTTGCTGAAGTAGCCTATTTTGATGATTTGAATAAGGAGAATGAGAACGCCATTGAAAATTGGGACAGAAAAACCTTAAGGACCATAAAACGAGAACTGGTTAACACACATAATCAAATAGATTATTTACGTTTTAAAGCTTACGAATTAAATGCTTATAAAAAAGAGGTTAATCAAAATAAATCAAACTGGAGAGACTCACTGATTCTTTATTTTAACAAGGATTCTAATAATTTTGGTTTAGATTGGACTAAAGGTCTTCAATTTATAATTAAATGGGGGTTTTTGTTTTATTTCTTATATTTATTAGTCTATATGCTTCAAGCAAAAAATAAATGTTTAATTCCAAAACAAGCGGATTTTTACATTAATTATTTGAAATTTTTAAACCCTTTTTCATTTTTAAAATCTCCTATTGATGATGCTGAAAATTATTTTTTGCCATTCTTATTTTTTGTACTAGGTAAAATATTCGTTTCCTATGGGATTTACCAAACCGTTCAAGCTTTTAGAAAATTTGGAGTTAATGGAGGATAAAACTTAGTAACTTAGTCCCTTCTTAACAAAGAAACTTAAAAAAAAAATGCTCGACGAAACCCCAAAACGATTTGACCGTATAGTTGCTATTCTGATTCAATTGCAGTCCAAAAAAATTGTAAAAGCACAGGAATTAGCCGATCGTTTTGAAGTTAGTCTGCGAACCATTTATCGGGATATCCGCACTTTAGAAGCTTCGGGAGTTCCTATTTACAGTGAAGCGGGAGTTGGGTATGCTTTAATGGATGGCTACCGATTGCCACCTGTAATGTTTACTCGTGAGGAAGCGAGCAGTTTCATCGCAGCCGAAAAATTAATGCAGAAATTTACCGATGATGCTCTTGGGAATCATTATGCTTCGGCAATGTACAAGCTCAAAGCAGTGCTTCGAAGCGATGACAAAGACTGGGTTTCCAACATCGAATCGAATGTTTTGATGCAATCCTCCGAAAAGCTTTTTAATGACAAATCTCCAAATACATTAGCTACACTTTTTGAAAGTATTGCCGAAAAGACACAAGTTATTCTTTCGTACGAAGCTGTTCAATCGGACGGAATTACGGTTCGACATATAGAACCTGTTGGTGTTTTTCACGATAATAACAATTGGTACGTTTTGGGCTATTGCCATTTGCGCAGGGATTACAGGCAATTTCGTGCGGATCGTATTCACGAAATCAAAAAAACCGAACTCTGTTTTACCTTAGAACATAATGCATTAGAAACTTATCTGGATAAAGACAAAAACGTTTCGACTACCAAAGTTCGGATTCTTGTGGAGAAAAGAATAGCCAGTTATCTGGCAAGCGATCGGAAATATTACGGCTTTGTTTCGGAAAAGGAAATGGATGGCAAAATCGAAATGACTTTTATGTCTTGTGATTCGATGGAAGGGCTTTCACGCTGGTATCTGATGTTTGGCGATTATGCTACGATACTGGAACCTGAAAGTTTAAAAATCAAGATTCTAGAATTAATTGAAAGAAACAGATTGCGTCTTTTATAAAAAAGCTCCTAAAGTGAAAATCATTTTAGGAGCTTTTTTAGTTTTTATCTTTCCCAGAAAAAAGGAGGATCGATTCCTAATGCACGCAAGTACACATAACCCTGACCGCGATGATGTACTTCATTATCAATAAAATATAATATATTATGAATGATTGGGAATTCATATTGTCCAAACAGATTGAAGGTTTCGTTAAAATCTTCGATCGTTAATTTCTCCCAATTTTCATTGATTTCAGCGGTTGCTTCGTCCCATTTTTCAAGATATTGTGCTTTGAAAATTAATTTTCCTTCTTCTGGATTATAAGGCTTAATTTCTCTGTTTACAATTCCTTTTAATGCAGGTGCCCCAATAGCCAAAAGTTCGTCGGCTAATTTTGCAAAAGGTCTCATACCACCGATTGAAAATTCAAAAAAATCTTTTTCAGGGAATAATTCAATTACACGGCGCGTCAAGGCGCGGTGTCCTTGCCAGTGTTTCAATAAATCTTCAGGAGTGATCACTTGTGCTTCTAATGTTTTCATAATTTTAAAGTTTGATTTTTTACTTCTTCAAAATTATATACGGTCGGTGACAACAGTTTGTCAGCAGGTTTTTATTTTTTTAGAAAAAAAGATTTTGTCTTTTTATATCTGTATAAATACGTTGTAGAGACGTTGCAGTGCAACGTCTCTACGTGCAATGTTGTTTTATTTTTTAAATTTATTTATCCTTCAACCAATCGAATAATCGCAGCGCATCGGCACCTTTAAATAATTGGGTTCCTTCGTTCATCGTGGCAGCAGATCCACAGGCAACGCCCCAGCGGATTACTTCTTTCAGGTTTTTATTTTGCGAAAGCGCCCAGACCATTCCACCCACCATGCTGTCGCCGGCACCAACGGTACTTCTTTTGGCTACGTTTGGAGCGGGAACAAATTCATAACTGTCTTTCGTCACAAGGACTGCTCCTTGGGGACCGAGTGAAACGACCACAATTTCTGCTCCTCCTTTGGCGATGATTTGTTTGGCAGCTTCGTTTACTTCTTCCATTTCCAATCGCTCAACGCCAATTAATTTGGCAAGTTCTCCAACATTTGGTTTAATTAGATATGCTCCTGTTTCGAGTACTTTTTTTAAGGCTTCTCCAGATGTATCCACTATTAATTTTGCTCCAGACTGCTTGGCTATTTCGGCTATTTTTTGGTAAAAATCGAATGTCAATCCTTCACTTAAACTACCACTGACAACTATAAATTTTGATTTTAAACTGCTAACCGTATCAAGGAAAGACTGTTCTTCCTCATCGGTAATTTCGCCTCCGGTAAATCCAAATCGGTATTGTGAATTGGTATTCTCATCAACAGCGACAAAACTTTCTCTTGTCCAGGTTTGAGTGGGAATGGCTTTAAAATCAATCGATTCTTTGGCAACCAATTCTTCCAGCATTTTTCCTGATGATCCTCCAGAAGTGAAGATGGCCAGAGAGGTTCCTCCTAAACGTGAAATAGCTTTAGAAACATTGATTCCGCCTCCACCAGCATCAAAGCGTGGTTCTTCGCAACGGATTTTTTGTTCGGCAACTAATCCTTTAAAATGGGTGCTTTTGTCCAAAGCTGGATTAACAGTAAGCGTAATAATATCGTGTGTGTTCATTTTGTGATGTTTTGAATATTAAAGATGCGAAAAAAAATCATAAAAGGCCCTTCAATCTAGGCCGAATTTTTCTTCATATATTTGCAATCTCAAAATTTTGTAAAATCAACTATTAAGAATGAAATAATTCCTTCATTCGTTACAATATCATGATCGAAGATAAAAACCCACAGCGTACCAGTATAGCTCAACTAGGAGAATTTGGCTTAATAGACCATCTAACCAAAAATTTCGAAATTACCCAATCTTCCACTTTAAAAGGTATCGGAGATGATGCAGCAGTATTAGATTTTAAGGATAAAAAAGCAGTGATTTCTACAGATTTACTGATTGAAGGCGTGCATTTTGATTTGGCTTACGTACCCTTGAAGCATTTAGGATACAAATCGGTAGTAGTCAACGTATCTGACATTTGTGCGATGAATGCCAAACCTACACAAATTACAGTTTCTATTGCAGTGTCCAATCGTTTTCCATTGGAAGCATTAGAGGAATTATATGCAGGAATTGAACGGGCAGCGCGAGAGTACAAAATTGATGTAATAGGTGGCGATACTACTTCATCTCAAAAAGGATTGATTATTAGCATTACTGCATTTGGGGAAGCTGATGAAACTGAAATTGTGTACAGAAATGGAGCTAAACAAAATGATTTATTAGTTGTAACAGGTGATATTGGTGCTGCCTACATGGGACTGCAGGTGCTGGAAAGAGAAAAACAGGTTTTTCAAGTGAACCCGAATTCACAGCCTGATCTGGATGCTTATACGTATTTGATCGAACGGCAGTTAAAACCTGAAGCGCGTACCGATGTACGCACCTTACTACATGCATTAGAAATAAAACCGACGTCAATGATTGATATTTCGGATGGATTATCTTCCGAGATCATGCATTTATGCAAGCAATCTGGAGTGGGATGTAATTTGTATGAAGAGAAGCTGCCAATTGACCCTCAATTTATTTCAACTTGCGAAGAGTTTAATATTGACAGTACCACAGTTGCAATTAATGGAGGTGAGGATTATGAGCTGCTTTTTACCATTGCAATGGAAGATTTTGACAAAATAAAAGGAAATCCTAACTTTTCTATTATTGGACACATGACACAGGAAAGCGAAGGTGTGCATCTGGTTACTCGTGCTAACACTAAAATTGCATTAAAAGCAAGAGGATGGGATGCTATAAGCGAGTAGATTTCATTGTCGTTATTTCTTAAATAAAAAAATAGGATAAAAGAAAGTCCAGTCTGTAAAGACTGGACTTTTTTGTTAATAAAATGATTTTTTGTCAGAAAAAACATTTTATTGATTATTTTTTCTCTCAAACAATACCCATTAATGGGTATTGTTTGATAATCTTTTAAAAAATAAATTTGGGAATTATTTTTCAAATTACATTTTAAGCTTCATTTTTTTAGTATTTATCATCATTTTATGCAACAATGATAAAGAAAAAGTAATAAAAATAAGTACACTCAATTAATACCTCACTAAAAAAAATATTTCCAAAAAGGAGTAAGCCGAAAATCCTGATAAGAGTAGGCAAAACTAAAATTTCCCAAAAATGAAAAAAATCTACTTTTTATTTGCACTTGCAGTTACAGCATTTACTGCCAATGCCACAATCAGAACTGTAAATAATGGTTCCGTTGGTGCAGGACAATATACATCTGTACAAGTCGCTGTTGATGCCTCGGCTGTAGGCGATACAATTTACATTCATGGTTCCCAAACCAGTTATGGTGATGTTACTTTAAATAAACGTTTAGTACTTATGGGAGCTGGGCATCATGTTACTGGTACTCAGTTTAATTTTCCAACATTGTTAAGTAATATCTTTCTTAGTCAAGGAAATTCTACTACTTTGCCAACCGGCAGTACTATAAAAGGAATCAATTTTAGTGCAATATATGGATCCGGAGGATCATTAGCTGTCAACAATATTACACTTGAACGAAATTATATCTCAAATGTATACACTTTAGGAACTGGTTGGATTGTCCGAAATAATTTCATATCAGGTATCTCAGTTGGTAATTTTAAAAATACTATTATTAGCAATAACATCATTTCTGCAATGAGTAGTTCAGATAAACCTAGTGTAATTATAACCAATAATATTTTTTTGAATTTTGGATATATTGATAGTGTAAGTTACGCTACTATTACCAACAACATCTTCATCGAGCCTGCACCAGCTGGATATTATCGTGGTGGACAAAATACCTGGAACAAAAATATCTTTATCTATGCCGATCCAGCCAATTATAAAACTTTTCCTCTTTCTGGAAATACAGGTGTAGGTAATCTAAATACAGTAGATGCTCAGTTTACAACAACAATACCTTTGAATATAACTCTTGAAGAAGCTACAAAACATGATTGGGCTTTATTAGCAACTTCAGTAGGATTTAAATATGGAACTGACGGTACAGATGTTGGTATTCATGGTGGAAGTTATCCATCTCCTAACTCAAGCGGAGCTACAAACATACCACAAATAACAAGTATGGATCTTCAAAACTCTGTACTGCCACAAAACGGGACTTTAAATATAGAATTTAAGGCTAAAGGCCAACAATAAGAAAGATTTTCAAATCATTTCTGAATTTAAAATTCTAATCTAAAACCCGATTCACGATGAAAAAAATAATATTTATATTATTTGTGATACTCTCTACATTGTATGGATCACAAATGTATGCTCAAACACCTGTTACACCTGACTGGGCATGGGCAAAAAACATAGACGGAGCAAGTGCTGTAGCTGCTACAGACGATGGCTCTATTTTTACGGATACTGCTGGAAACAGTTATATCGTAAACCAGATAAATTCGCACGTAAACATCAAGAAGTATGATGCTGCCGGAGCTTTGGTCTGGGATCGTGCTGGAAGTAGTGGCGGAGGCACTGAACTTCCAACTGATATTACAGTAGATAACGCTGGTAATTATTATATTACTGGATCCTATACTGATTCAGCCACTTTTGGAACAGTAACACTTGCTAATTCTGGACAATCTGATATTTTTATAGTAAAATATGATGCTGATGGAAATGTATTGTGGGCTCAGAAATATGGAGAATCATACAACGACCAAGGAAATAGCATTGTAGTAGATTCTAATGGAAACTGCTACGTAGGTGGATATAGTCTTAACTTTAGTGGTGGTAGTGTAAATGTTGGTCAGCTATTTTATGCTAAATATAATTCTCTTGGTGTTGTTCAATGGACAAAAATTAACGGTGGCACTAATAGTTATTCAACAAATGAAAAAGGTGTAAATGCTATATCTGTTGATAGTTTTGGCAATACTTATTTAACAGGCTTTTACCGTGCTTATAATATAAGTGGAGTCGGATATATTCGAAAATGTGATCCATCTGGGAATACTGTATGGGAAAAAAACTTAGAAGGATATAATGGTAACGACATAGTTAGCGATGCAGTAGGAAATAGCTATGTGACAGGAACAAAATACTTATCATTAAATAATTACGACATTTTTACCACAAAATATGATGCGGGGGGACAAATTATTTGGACACAAAGTGCAGGAGGAATAGATAAAGACTTTGGTGATAGTGTTAGTATTGATACTGACGGGAACTGTTATGTTTCAGGAAGATTTCAGCAAAATGCTGCTTTTGGACCAATAACACTTGAAAACCTCAATAGTGGTATCAGTGATGTATTTGTTGCAAAATATGACAAGCTTGGTGATATTGTTTGGGTGCAGCAGGCTGGTGAAAGTGGTGAAGATGCAGCTAGTAAAATAGGGGTTGATGGAGCTGGAAATTGTTACATTAATGGATACTATACTACAAGTACTACTTTTGGAACTACTGTATTAAATGGTATTATTAGACAAGCCTTTATTGCTAAAATTGGCGATTTTGTTGAAGGAACAGAAAGTATTGCTACACTACCGCTGGCATCTCACAATTATAATGCAGGAGGCGCTATTAGTGTTCCTTTTTCTACAAAAGGGAATTTTCCTGCAGGAACAACATTTACTGTAGAACTATCTGACCCTTCGGGTTCTTTCTTTTATCCTAAATATATAGGAGTAGGTACTACAAGTCCTATCAGTTGCGTAATTCCTTCTTTGACTATTCCAGCATCTGAATATCGCATTCGTGTGATTAGTGCAACACCTGCAGTATTTGGTACTGACAATGGAAGTGCCATTACAATAAATGGTAACAGTCAATTGACAACTCCTGACTGGGCATGGGCAAAAAACATAGACGGAGCAAGTGCTGTAGCAACCACAGACGATGGCTCTATTTTTACGGATACTGCTGGAAACAGTTATATCGTAAACCAAATAAATTCGCACGTAAACATCAAGAAGTATGATGCTAACGGAGCTTTGGTCTGGGATCGTGCTGGAAGTAATGGGTCTGGAGTTGAATTACCTATGGATATCACAGCAGATGCTGCTGGCAATTATTATATTACTGGATCCTATACTGATTCAGCCACTTTTGGAACAGTAACACTTGCTAATTCTGGACAATCTGATATTTTTATAGTAAAGTATGATGCTGATGGAAATGTATTGTGGGCTCAGAAATATGGAGGATCATACAACGACCAAGGAAATAGCATTGTAGTAGATTCTAATGGAAACTGCTACGTAGGTGGATATAGTCTTAACTTTAGTGGTGGTAGTGTAAATGTTGGTCAGCTATTTTATGCTAAATATAATTCTCTTGGTGTTGTTCAATGGACAAAAATTAACGGTGGCACTAATAGTTATTCAACAAATGAAAAAGGTGTAAATGCTATATCTGTTGATAGTTTTGGCAATACTTATTTAACAGGTTTTTACCGTGCTTATAATATAAGTGGAATCGGATATATTCGAAAATGCGATCCATCTGGAAATACTGTATGGGAAAAAACCTTAGAAGGATATAATGGTAATGACATAGTTACCGATTTATTAGGGAACAGTTATGTAACTGGTACAAGTTACTCATCAACATCATTATATGATATCTTTACCACAAAATATAACCCTGCGGGTGTCGTAGTATGGTCTCAAAAAGGTATTGGTTTAGATAATGACTATGGAGATGGTATTGCTCTGGATGCTAACGGAAATTGTTTCGTAACAGGAAGGTTCCAGCACAATACTGATTTTTCCACATTAAATATTAGCAATACCAGCAGTGGTATTAGTGATGTTTTTGTGGCCAAGTATGATAATACAGGAAACATTGCCTGGTTACAGCAAGCGGGAGAAAGTGGTGAAGACGCTGGCAGTAAAATTGGTGTAGATGCTGATGGTAACTGTTACATTAACGGATACTATACTACAAGTACAATTTTTGGCAACACCACTCTAAACGGAGGTAACCGCAATCCATTTTTGGCCAAAATAGGTGTAACTGCCGATACAACTTTAGGAACTGCTGTTGTAAAAGGTGAAAACTTTTGTGGAGGAGCTGTAGTTACCGTTGATTTTGCTATAACTGGCAAATACGATGATACTAACATTTTTACAGCACAGTTATCAGATGCTTCAGGGTCATTTAGCAGTCCTGTGAATATTGGAACTTTAGAATCGCCTTTAAATACAAGTATTTATGCAATAATCCCTTTAACAACTCCTGCAGGAACTGGATACAGAATACGTGTTATAAGCAGTAATCCTACTTTAATCGGAAATGATAATGGGATTGATATTGCTATTAACCAAACCGACTGCAAAAGCAATATTGTTAAACTGGATGTAAAACCAATTGCTGCGATAGAATATTTTATCGACACTGATCCGGGAGCCGGAAATGGTACAGCATTGCCAACTGCCGGCGGACTTACAGTAAACGAAAATTTTCAAATTACACTGCCTGCATTATCTCCTGGATTTCACAATCTGTTCATCAGAGCAAAAGATATTGATGGCGTTTGGAGTATGTACGAAGGAAGAGTCTTCTATATTCAGCCAGAGCCTTTAGTATTAACAAGCAGTCCAATTGTTGCTGCAGAATACTTTTTTGACACTGAACCAGGCGTTGGTAACGGAACAGCTTTGGCTTCATTTAGCCCAGCTACTCCACTTAATATAACCTCTCAAATACCAACAACGGGATTGTCTGAAGGTTTTCATAATTTATTTTTGAGAACCAAAGATTCAAAAGGCAAATGGAGTATGTACGAAGGCAGAGTCCTTTATATTCAGCCTACAGTAGTTTCGACTGTAATAGAGCCTATCGTTACCGCTGAATATTATTTTAATACAGATCCAGGTTTAGGAAACGGTATTGCTATAGATACGGGAACACCTGCTGAATCAATTGCTGTTACACTCGCAGACATTGCAACAAGCCCTTTGGGTGCTGGTGATCATAATGTTTTTGTAAGAGTAAAAGACAATGGCAAAACATGGAGTCTGGCCGAAAAAAGAGCCTTTACAATTTGTTCGATAATTTTAACAGCACCAGTAATTACTGGAGATGCTGTAGTGTGTGCAGGACAAGGGTTAAACCTTACTGCCGAAACGGTAACAGGTGCTACTTCCTATTTATGGACAGGGCCAAATGGATTTACTGCGAATACTCAAAGCATCAGTATTTCTAATTTAGCTCAATATCAAACAGGAGAATATACTGTAAAAGCAGTAAATGGTACAGGGCCTTGCGGTGTAGGGCCTACATCAGCAATAACAGTAAGTATTAGCACTACTCCTGTTCCTGCAGCGACCACAACTCAGCTGTTTTGCAATGCTGCAAAAGTTTCTGACTTAGCAGCTAATGGCACTGATATTAAATGGTATACAGAACCAGCAAACGGGATTTCTTTAAATACTGATACATCGTTGATTAACAGCACTTGGTATTATGCAAGCCAAACTGTAAATTCTTGTGAAAGCCAATCACGCGTTCCTGTACTGGTTACTATTAATGTAACACCTGTGCCAAGCGGTATGGCAACTCAAACATTTTGCAATGCTGCAAAAGTTTCTGATTTAGCAGTTAATGGTAATGCTATTAAATGGTATACAGATACTGTAAACGGAACATCTTTAGATGAAAATACAAGTTTAATTAACAATACATGGTATTATGCAAGCCAAACTATAAATTCCTGCGAAAGTGCAACACGTTTGCCTATTTTAGTTAATCTGAATATTACTCTAGCGCCAGACGGTGATGCAACTCAAGCATTTTGCAATAACGCTAAAGTTTCAGATTTGCAAGCTATTGGCAGTGATATTAAATGGTATACAGATGCTGTAAATGGGATGCTCTTAGATGGTTCAGTAGATTTGACAGATGACACTATATATTATGCAAGTCAAACTGTAAATTCTTGCGAAAGCACAGCGCGTTTACCTATACTGGTTAAAGTAAATGTTACCCCTGCGCCAGCTGGTGAGTTAGATCAGACATTGGAAGAACATCAAACAATTGCTGATATTGCAGTTACTGGAACAGGTATAAAATGGTATGCCTCTGAACAAGATGCAATGTCAAGCACTAACACATTAGATAACACAATTGAACTAGAAAAAGGAAAAACTTATTATGCAACCCAAACTCTAGACAGTTGCCCTAGTATTGATATTTTGGCAGTTACTATCAATTTAACTTTAGGAAATGATAGTTTTGATTCTAAATCTTTTGTCTATTATCCAAATCATGTAAAAGATAATTTAAATCTTTCTCATGCTGCTATTTTGACTAAAGTCAGAGTTTTAAACATGCTCGGACAGGAATTGATTTCTAAAAATTTAAATGCTGTATCTGGAAAAATTGATATGAGTTCTATTGCTGATGACTATTATTTAATAGAAGTTAATACAGAAGACTCCAGCAAAATTTTTAAAATTATTAAATCAAATAAATAATTCATTTTTCTTTTAAATATTTTTAAAAAGAAGACCGTCTCGATAAAATTGAGACGGTTTTTTCATTTGTATTTATAAACAAAAAAGAGATAATGCTATACCATAAAAAAACCACCCCAATATATCTTGAGATGGTATTTCTGGTTTATTTTTTGAAAAAATTATAGAATAATTCCGCGGATTCTTGCTTCTTTAATTAAATCAATATCGTTTCCTTCTTGCAATTTGAACAATTCTTTAAGATTCACTTTTCGCTGTTCTATAGCGTGCAATGAAATGGGAACGTATTGCGGGATATCTTTGGTTTTGGTGCCTTTGGAAATGTGAAATAAAATCAGCTTGTCAAATTGATCAATCCCTTCAATATCAGTGTTATCCTGATTAGCCATTTTAATAACCGAATGGCTATAATAGATTTCATTTTTTAATATAATGTCAAAACCAAAAAGCAGTTCGTCAAAGGTTAAGTCATTCTTTATTACGAGCCCCGATGGATTTATTGTGTCTATTATGCTCTTTATTTTAAGCAGTTCAGTATACATGGTGAGCAAAATTATTTTGCAATTGGGCATGTATTCTATAATCAATCTAGCCAAATCTTCGCCAGAATAAATTCCTTTTTCTTCATAAGCTGGCATACTGATATCCAAAAAAGCTACATCAAAAGGGAGTGTCTCAGGATTTGTTATGATATCATAACCAGTTACACAGTCTTTACCTTGAGTAAATGAATATTCATAAACTTCAGGCTTGTACCTTGTTATGGCATTTTTGTATCCATCAATTATAAAAGGATGGTCATCAACTATTAAAATATTTTTTTTAATTAGCTTTTGCACATTTGAATCGATTGTCATTATGCTGTAGGTTTTTGTGTTTTAATTGGAATTACTATTGTTATAGAAGTGCCCTCTTCTTTTTTTGATTTTATTTCGAGGGTCCCTTCACATTCTATTGTTCGGCTTTTAATATTCTGAAGCCCGATCCCTTTTTTTGCTCTGTTTACATTAAATCCAATTCCATCGTCGCTGATTTTTAAAACGATGTTGTCGTTTTGTTTTCTGAATTCAACTATTATTTTTGTTGCATTAGCATATTTATTACAATTTTGAAGCGATTCTTGAAGTATGCGATATAAATTAATTTTTACAATATTGTCAATAGAATCCCATTTTATGGAGGGATCCAGATGAGCTAGAAACTTTGTTGAAAACGTTTTTTTCTGCTCTTCAAACAAATTAGTTACTATTGCTACGAAGTTATTAATTAATTCTGATTTTTCTCTATTAAGATTATGAGAAATTTCTCGAATATCCTGCTCAATGTTTTTAAGTTCAGTTAAATAATTTAATCTCATCTCGATTCCAGAGTCATCATTAATTTTATTCAGCCCATCCAGATTGATCCGAACTCCAAACATTCTGCCTAAAACGCCGTCATGCAATTCTCTTGCAACCCTCTTTTTTTCTTTAATATTATTGATTTCGATAGTATTCTGCTGATTGATCAATAAATTGTAAATTTCGGCATTAGCTTGCTGTTGCTGCTGTTTAAATAATAGTTCTCTCTGTTTGGCTTTTTGGACGTTGATCGTGTATAGCAATATTACCAGAATAATAAATGCAGAAAAAATTAATAAAAGTTTTTTGTTTTGCCCCTCCAGATTGGTGTTTTCTACTTTTATTTCATCTGTTTCATATTCTATACGAGAGAATTTTTCACCCATTTTCCGCTCTGCTTTTTGTAAGCGGTCGTTAATCTGAATGTACTCTTTAGAATAGGCTGAAGCATTTTTGGGATCTACTATCCCAATTTGTTTGAGAGATTCTAAAATACTTCTTAACTGTTTTGTACTTCGAGACAAATCCAGAGCCTGCTTAGCATATTGAATTGCCATTACGGTGTCTTTTTGAGCATAATAATATTCAGATAAATGTGTTTTATTGATAATAAGCCCAGAGGTTAAATGAAGGCTGTCCCTTATTTTAAGAGACCTGTAAAAAAGATCAGGAATCTCATCGGTTTCTTTAAGCTTAAATTTAGCGTAGGCCAGATTATCAAGAAGCATGGCATACAAGGGAGTGTTTTCGACAAATAATTTATTCTGTTTTAACCCATCTTGAAAATAATTTTTAGCTTGGCTGTAATTTTTTAAATTCAGGTATACATAACCGATATTATTTAGTGAAGTTGCCTTAAATTGCAGCTCTTCAGGAATTGATGTATCATTTAAAGTAGCTAGGGCCTTGTTATGAAATTCCAGAGATTTGCTGTATTCCTCACGCTCATTATACAAAATCCCTAAAAGATTATAAGACTCGTACAGCAGATCATTAGCCTTTACCTGTTTTATATTCCGCAAAGCTTTGAAAACTGCAATTTCACTATTAAAATGTTCGTTTTCAGAAAACTGCAAATTTGCCTTATTGATTTCTGTTTTTGCCAGATTATAACTGTCATTTAATTTTAGATAAAGTTTTTCAGCTTTATTATAACAATAAAAAGCGCTGTCAGAAATAGATTTTTTTTTGTAGTAATCCCCTAAATAAGTATATGCTTTGGCTAGATTAACAGTGTCATGGCTTTTTTTGGAATTTTCTAAAACCAGCTTAGAAGTCTCAAAATAACCTTGCCAGTCCGCCATATTGTAATAACGGTTGGCTACCTTAAAAAGGTTCACTTTATTAATGGAATCATCTTTTTGATTTATGATAATGTCAAAAGCTTTGCGATTGTATTTTTGCTTCAGCTCTTGTGAAAGGTGAATATCATTGGCTAACAATAAATAGGAAGCTAGGCTATCACTCGAAGGAATACTATTTTGTTTTGATTTATTTTTCTCAGTACAGCCAATACAAAAAATCAATAATAATATGTAGCAATAATTTTTCAATAGGAAGTGTTCAATTCTCTCAAAATTACTAAAACTTTTCATAAAAAAAAAGCTGTCAAAAAAATGACAGCTTTTTCAAAAATTTTAAATATTTTTTAATCCAATTTTCTGTGATCACCAGATGATTGTCCTCCAGTTCCATCTATTGCAGTAATTTGAGTTTTAATTACATTTCCATTGTAATCTAGTTTTCTGTGATCACCTGATGATTGTCCTCCAGTTCCGTCTATAGAGCTAATTTGAGTGTTATCAATAATTGAAGAAGTTGAAACTTTTGGAGAGGCAAATGAAGTTGTTGCCAATACTAATGTAAATAATCCGATTGTTAAGATAGCTTTTTTCATGATTTCTGGGCTTTATGTTGTTGTTATTTTTTACGTTTTTGATTCCGTTTGCGTTGGAATTCTTATGTAAAACTAAACAGTAAGCCACAATAAACAATTGAAAAAAAGCTGTTTATGGTCAATGGTATTCGTTTGGTAGTGGATGCATAGCAATTTTGAGCAAATGGCTATTTCTACGTTTCTATGTAATTTTCGTTTGCAAATTCGCTTATAATAAAGTCGATATTTGTTTTGTATGATTTGGAAAAAGGCAGCTTTATAGTGGTCTTTTTAATATAGCATAAAGAGTTTCCCGTATGAATTCTGGAAATGTAATTCCGGTTTACAATATAACTGTTGTGTATTCTTATAAATGGATTCGATAACACCGACTCAAAATGTTTTAGGGTTTTGAACGCTGTTATCATTTCTCCATTTTTCAAATGGATATCGGTCGAATTATTATCGGCTTGAAAATAGCAGATTTCGTCAGAATCAATATATCTATGATCGCCATAGGATTTAACACATAGGATAAATGATTTTTTAGCATTTCTGGATTCAATCTTTTCTAGATTTTGTCTTTCTGAAGAATTTGGATTCTGCACCAGTACTATTTCATCCTCAGTATTTATTTTATTTAGTTTATGAATCAATTTTACGAAATCAATTACCAGCAGAGGTTTTAGCAGATAATCAATAACTTCATATTTAATACAATCAAAAGCAAAATCTTTTTTCTTGGTCGTAATTACAATTTTGGGCAATTCTTTTAAATACATCAAAAGCCCATTTATTAATTGCAGAGATAAATTACTGTTCTTGTCATTAGGATCAATCTCCAAAAAAATCAGTTTTGGCATATGTTCCAAAATGAGGTTCACTCCATCCGCATAATTATCTGTGGAGCCAAGAAAATTTAATTCCGAAAATTCGCTTGCGATAGCCTTTGTTTTCAAAACACTTTCTGGATCATCGTCAATAATAATGTAGGTATAATTCATTTTTAATTTTTTTTATAAAATAATATATTCTTTTTTTTGTAAAATAAAGCTTTATAAAAAGATTGATTAGCTGTTAAATTATTAGATAATTATCAGTATAATTAAAAATATAAACTATCAAAGTTATGTTTTTTTATGATAATCTGGTTTGAAAAAAGTATAAATATTAATTACAGTGCTTAAGACAATGAGCATCTATCAGTTTATTTTTTAGATTATTACCAAAAAAAAGCTTCTCAATTGAGAAGCTTTTCATATGGTTGTAAAACTATAATTACATTTTCATCAGCCAGTTTTTCATCGAAACTTCATTTTCGATAATTGATTTCAAATCGGCAATTGCTACACGATCTTGTTTCATAGTATCTCTGTGGCGGATAGTTACCGTCTGATCTTCTATCGTTTGGTGATCTACCGTAATACAGAAAGGAGTTCCTAGAGCATCTTGTCTTCTGTAACGTCTTCCTACTGCATCTTTTTCATCATAAGACACGTTGAAATCCCATTTTAAATCATCGATGATTTTTTTGGAAATTTCAGGTAATCCGTCTTTTTTGACCAATGGCAGAACAGCTGCTTTTGTCGGAGCTAAAACGGCTGGTAATTTTAAAACCGTTCTTGTTGAACCATCTTCCAATGTTTCTTCTTTTAGTGACGTAGAGAAAATTGCAAGAAACATTCTGTCAAGTCCTACCGAAGTTTCCACTACATAAGGAACATAGTTCTCGTTCAGTTCTGGATCGAAATATTGTAATTTTCTTCCTGAATATTGTTCGTGTGCTTTTAAGTCAAAATCTGTACGAGAGTGAATACCTTCTAATTCTTTGAAACCAAAAGGAAAATTAAATTCAATATCTGCAGCAGCGTTTGCATAGTGCGCTAATTTTTCGTGATCGTGAAAACGATAATTTTCTTTTCCTAAACCTAGAGATAAATGCCAGTTTAAACGAGTTGTTTTCCAGTGCTCATACCATTGCATTTCCTCGCCCGGACGTACAAAAAACTGCATCTCCATTTGTTCAAACTCACGCATACGGAAAATGAATTGTCTTGCAACGATTTCATTTCTAAAAGCTTTTCCAGTCTGTGCAATTCCAAAAGGAACTTTCATTCTTCCCGATTTTTGTACGTTCAGGAAGTTTACAAAAATCCCCTGAGCTGTTTCTGGACGCAAATACAGATCCATTGCAGAATCTGCAGAAGCTCCTAATTTGGTTCCAAACATCAGGTTAAACTGCTTTACTTCTGTCCAGTTTCTTGAACCGGTTTCAGGATCAGCGATTTCTAATTCTTCGATTAAAGCTTTCACATCCTGAAGGTCTTCACTCATACCTTTTGCAAGTCTTTCCAGAATTTCTTTTTTCTTAGAAAGATATTCTACAACACGTGCATTTGTGGTAATAAATTCCTGCTCATTGAAAGCGTCTCCAAAACGAGCCTTTGCTTTTTCAATTTCTTTTACAGCCTTCTGATTTAACTTTTCAGCATAATCTTCGACTAAAGTATCCGCTCTGTATCTTTTTTTCGAATCTTTGTTGTCTATCAATGGATCGTTGAAGGCATCAACGTGACCCGAAGCTTTCCAGGTTGTTGGGTGCATCAATATAGCCGCATCCAGACCTACGATGTTCTCGTTCATCTGAACCATCGATTTCCACCAATATTCGCGTATGTTCTTTTTTAATTCTACTCCGTTTTGTGCATAATCATATACTGCACTCAAACCATCGTACACTTCGCTTGACGGAAAAATAAATCCGTATTCTTTTGCATGCGAAACGACATTTTTAAATAAATCTTCTTGTTTTGCCATAATGGTGCAAAAATATAAAAAGTGAAATTAAAAAAAGAAAAAAAATGAAGTTTGAAGAGGAGGTTTTCTTATTTTTATGGATAAATCAATTTTTTATGTTTAATTCCCTGATTAATCTCTTTTTCCCAAAGGTTTGCGCTGGCTGTAATTCATTTATAGGTGCCAATGAATACGTGGTTTGTACTACATGCAGGCATGCACTGCCTTTGACGAATCACCATTTGAATACCGAAAACGAAGCGTTTAAAAGATTTTATGGCCGGATTCCTGTGGAAAATGTTTCGGCATTTCTGTATTTTCACAAAAAAGGAATGGTTCAGGAGATGATTCATAACCTGAAATACAAAGGTCATGAAGAAATCGGGACATTTTTAGGCGAATGGTATGCTAGTGATATAGAAAATAGTCTGATTATGAAAAATATTGATGCTATAATTCCAGTTCCTCTGCATAAAAAAAGAATGAAAGAACGAGGATACAATCAGGTGACGAATTTTGGCTTGGCATTGTCCAGTAATTTTGGAATCCCATTGAATGATTCGATCCTGATGAGAAAAGTGTATTCTAAAACACAGTCGAAGAAAAATCTTTTGGGGAGAATGGAAGGCATCGAAACTGTTTTTGATGTTTCTTTTTCTGAAACTGATGCCAATAAGCATTATCTGTTGATTGACGATGTACTAACTACGGGTGCTACTCTTGAAGCCTGCTCCAAAGCATTGTTGAAAATACCAGGAACGAAGATCAGTATAATTTGTATGGCGATGGCGCATTCGTGATTTTTTATCCTAACAGTTCTCCAGATCCTGTTAGGTATTTATTCAGAAAGTCTTATTAAAACCTAACAGGTCTGGGAGACCTGTTAGGAGATATTATGAAAAACTGAATTTCCCACTTATTAAAAAGTTCTTGTAAGGACGCGTGAGGGATAGCAGCTGGCTACCGAAGTAGCGCGGATAGCCCGACACCATCCCGATAAAAGGGCGAATACCCGTAAAGAAAATTTGCCCTTTTATCGGGATGGTGGCACGCCCAGATATTATTCAAATCTATTTTTGAACATAGGTTCTGAAATACCCGCATTCGTTGATGATTTCCTTATAATATTTGGTTTTTGAATAGTTAGCTTTTATATTCTTGAAGCCTTGCCAAGCAATAAAATTAGTCTGGTCATCCTGAATATCCCAAGCCGATAAATTGAGCGAATAATACTTTTTGTTATAATAATCGTTGCGCTCGCATTTGGCAATCATGTATTGGGTTTTGGCTTTCTGCTCGTTGTTTTTGGCCGATGCAAATGCTTTTTGATAATAGGCTTTCGCCAAAGAACAGTCGGTGATCATTTTCATAATTGGTTCTCTGAAAAAATCAGGGGTGGAACCGTATCCTGCAATATTTCCTTCATAAAATATACGCCCGTTGCCAAAATGGGTAATGTTGTAAAAAGCATTTCCGAGTATGCCGCTGTTGCTGTAGACATCGGTTTGTTTGGCAATATTATCCTGCATTTTCTGAATAATCGTGAGGAAATCGAGCATGGTGTATTTCTTTTTTTGGGCAGCCTGATGGTCACAGTCGTGACAGTCTTTGATATTTCCTAGAAATGGATTTCCATAAAAAACAGTATTCTGCAGTTTATCAGACTGTTTCATAAAAGCTATAGCTTCGGGAATTTTGTTTTCGAAAGTGGCTTTGACCGCTTGAAAATAATTGATATCGGCCAATTTTATGGAATAAATAGATGCGCCAATTTTTTCAATTTCGGTTTTGTTTTCTTTCGATAAAAAAGCCTTCATGTCGAGCAGCTGTTTTTCATTGTCATAAAAGCTGGAATCATGGTTAAAAATTTCAGTCATTACAGCATTTTTTTGTGAACGGTATAATGCTGCCAGATAGTTCTGGCTCCATGAAGAGGCATTTTCGTAACGGAAATTATCAATAGGATTTTTGGGCAGTTCCAGATATAACCACGACAAATCGGCAAGTATTGTTTTTTCGTTTTCGGGGTTTAGCTGGTCTATTTTACTAAGATTATTAACCAGTCTCAACAATCGGACTTGGCTTGTGGCCAAAGGGGTTTTGGGCATTTTATCTTCGGCTTCATTGAAATTTTTATCCGCTTGCTTAAAATTTCCGTTTAGAGTTTCCAGATAACCAGATGCTGCATTCCATAAATAGGGCTGTGCTGTTTTATTAGATTGCGCGATTTTGGCAACCAGATTGATAGCTGATTTGCTAATGCTGTCCTTTGTAGTTTTTTTGTTCTGAGCAACTGTCTTGTCCTTGAACGAGTGGTCTATTTTATTCTCTTGCTTATTGATCAGTCGAGTTAATAAATAATCGATGTGAGGGCTTTTGGGCTGCAGTTTATAGATTTCGGCAATGGCTTTTTCCTCGTCATTATAATAGCCTTGCAGCGCCCAAAGCGCAGTTTTTTCTTCATCCGTTTTTGCCATTGCTAAGGATTGCTTCCAATCTTTGTCTTCTTGAGGATGAAAACAATATGCCGAAACCACGCGCATTGCCGGGCATTTATCAAATACTTTGCTGTACAGATAATTGGATTTGGCATAATGTTTTTGCTGGTATTCAATTCCAGCGATATACGCCAGAGCTCTGTAGTATAAAGTGTTTTTTGGTACTGATTTTTCAGTTTGGGTAAAAAATGCAATTCCATTTGGCTGCTGAGCACTGTAAAAATAGGCTTTGATTGCAAGGAACCAATATCTGTTTTTAAGGAACGGATCTTTGGCATCGTTGTATTTCTGTTCCAATGATTTGATCCATTTAGCATCGGACATCACTTCTTTTTTTACAGTCTCATCATAATTCCATGAATCGAATGTTTGGGTAGAATATGTTTCGATGAGCTGAGCATCATATAAAAACAGGAAGAATTCTTTTATTCTGTTATCTTCTAATTTAATTTTCTTATTCCATTTTTCAGATGTTTTATTTGGCTTCCCTTTTTTGTAAAAAAGGAATAAATTAGATACATCGGCACTGCTGGAATCTGTCAGGAAAAAAGCCAGGTCTTTTTCGTTGATTCTGTTTTCCAGATGTGATAACCAGTCTTTGATGTTTTCGCTGTCAAATCTTGTCCGATGTTCGGTATCAAATCCAATTCCGTAAAAAACATCGCTTGATAAAAATAATGGCGAATACGATTTGTCTACAAAAGTCTCGGGTGTAAAATTGGAATCGAATGACCAGCCCCAGTCTCCATCTGAGCAGGCATAAATAGTTCCATAAATTAAAAGGGCTACAGCGCTAAAAGCAATCAATAACTTCTTTAAAAATGTTTTTTTCATAGTTTTTTAAATTGAATTCGTCCAAATCATAAAAAATAATTTCTTTGGGATTCTGCTCTATATTTTCTTCGAGATCATCTGCCATTTCGAGCAGATCATTTTGTGATATTGTTTCTAACTTAATCTTGTCATTTTCTTTAAAAAAAATACCGCCGATAAAGATAGAATTTTTGCAGATAAACCAATTATTGTTTGCAGGAATAAAACTACTGTTATTTTTTAAATCTGCAGTACCTATTTTGTTTCTAAGTCCAATTATTTTACCATCTCTTATATGAATGCCCCATGAATACATAGGCAATGCAATGTTTATGGGCAAAGGATAATTTTTCAGGCTTGACAGATAACGCTTGGCAATATTGCGATCGTAAATAGAATTTAGGGAATCTGTGGCAATTGTGCCCATGTTGTAATACATTAAAACTCCTCGCTCCACGTTTGGAATCCTTGTTTTCTTGAAATATTTTATCTGATGCAGCCGTATAGTTGCTGAGAGTTTTTTATTTGAAATTTTTTTTAAGGCATCGATAAAGCGCAGATATTTTTCTTTGCTTTCCAGAGTCCAGTCGCAGTCAATCTGTATTTCCTCGATGTCAATGTTGTTTTTTGAGTTGATCTGCTGAATGAAATTATCCGTTTTTTTTGCCAGATCTATCACATCTGTTTTTTTGTCCAGCATTACTTTGTTTTTTATATACACTACTGGAATAACTTCAAAATCTGCTGTCTTATCATCAAAACGTATTGGTGTTCTAGGGTAAGGTTTTTGTGTTTTCGGACTTAAATCAATATCAAAATACCTAATATAAATTCTCTTCACCTGATTGGTATTTACGCAGGTTTTTTCCTTTGGCGAAAGCCTGAAAATTGTTTTCCAATAATAAAAAGACACCACAGGCTGTTCTTGTTTTTGGCAGGAAAAAAAGAAGCAGAAGACAATTCCGAGAAGAATTATTTTTTTCAAAATTGTTTTTTATAAGTTATTCTTTTCGGTTTTTGGCACGATTATACATCCAGTATGCCAGCAATGCCAGTATTATAAACGGGATATACGATCCAATAAGAACTCCAATTTGATAACCGTCATTGGGTGCGTTTTTAATTTTTTCTTCAATGTTCATCTTTTGAAGAAGCAGAATGAAAAGTGTCATGGTTATTTTATTAAAGCATTTTTTGTAAAATCGGAAAGAACCAGTTTTCCAGAAACCGAAGCTCTCTCTTTGAGTAATTTATCCCAGTGTGCAGTTCCTTCCCAAAATATCTTTTTCATTTCGATAAGCGCCTCTGGATTATAACTTGCGAGTTTTCTGGACAGGAGATCAACTTCGAGATCAAGTTCTTCTTTTGTTTCCAGAACTTTAGCATATAATCCTTTTTGAAGAGCCCAAGCAGCAGTTTTCCATTCGTGAGCTGTCAAAGTCATTTCGGACATTGCTGTCTTTCCAATTTTTCTGCTCACGGCAGGTTCAATAACAAAAGGACCAATTCCGATTGCCAGTTCCGATAATTTAATACTGCTTTCCAGATATCCTAAAGCATAGTCGCAGGCTGCAATGATGCCTACGCCTCCTCCTACAGCTTTGCCATGGATTCGCCCGATGATTATTTTTTTGCAGGAGCGCATCGCATTGATCAAATTGGCAAATCCTTTAAAAAAGCGGGTTCCTTCTTCAAGGCTGCTTACTGCTAATAATTCGTCAAAAGAAGCTCCTGCACAAAAAGTCCCTGTACCCTCGCTTTTTAAAACAATCACCGAAACTTCTTCGTTATCACTCAAATAAGTAAGCTCATTTGTCAATCGATCCAGTAAAACTCTGGGAAAAGAATTACTGGCAGGATGTCCAAATTGCACAGTTGCAATATTGTTTTCAATCGATGTTAAAAGTGTTCCGTTTTTATCAGATGTAAGCATAAGCCGTATTTTGATGTAAAGTTAAAAAAGTAAGCTTAGCAAAAAGATATTTTTTTTAATTTGAAGAATTCAATTTGATATTTGGATTTTGCTATAATTAAATGTTATATTTGCGCAACGTTTTGGGGGATTAGCTCATTTGGCTAGAGCGCTACGCTGGCAGCGTAGAGGTGGTCGGTTCGAATCCGATATTCTCCACAAAATACAACTCAAGTTGAAAAGCTTGAGTTTTTTTATGCCCTGTACTCAAGGACATATTTTTAGTTTAAAACAAAAACCTGTAATATCTTCAGTAAAACATTCCTGTTCTCTGTAAATTTTGGTTTTTATTAAGTTAAAACGAATTTTTAGCTTTAATTTCTCAAAAAACTTTCCTTATTTTGTTAGGCACTTAACCTAACTTCAAAATGAAAAAAATTCTATTTCTGATGGCTGTATCAACTTCAATGGCTTCTTTGGGACAAACCCCAAAATCAACTCCAATAACATATCCCAAAACAGCAAAAGGCGAAACAGTCGATGTATATTTTGGTACCAAAGTAAACGATCCTTACCGCTGGCTGGAGGATGATAGATCCGCTGAAACCGCCGCTTGGGTCAAAGAACAGAATAAAGTTACTTACGAATATCTGTCCAAAATCCCTTTTAGAGAGGCTTTGAAATCAAGGCTCGAAAAACTTTGGAATTACGAAAAAATAAGCGCACCATTCAAAGAAGGGAATTTTATTTATTATTACAAAAACAACGGACTGCAGAATCAGGCGGTTTTGTACCGAAAAGACAGTAACGGAAAAGAAGAAGTTTTTCTGGATCCCAATACTTTTTCTAAATTAGGAACCACTTCATTGGGTGGTGTTGATTTCTCCAAAGACGGATCAAAAGTGGCCTATTCCATTTCTGAAGGTGGAAGCGACTGGCGAAAAGTAATTTTGATGGATGTCAATACTTTTAAGATTCTCGAAGACACATTGGTAGATGTTAAATTTAGCGGTGTATCCTGGAAAGGCAATGAAGGATTCTATTATTCCAGTTACGATAAGCCAAATGGCAGCGAGCTTTCGGCAAAAACCGACCAGCACAAATTATACTATCATAAATTAGGAACTGCCCAAAAAGACGATCAGGTTGTTTTTGGAGCCGACAAAAAACGACGTTATGTGGGTGGAGGCGTTACCGAAGACAATCGCTATTTAGTGATTTCGGCATCTAATGCTACTTATGGAAACGAATTGTATATTCAGGATTTAACTCAGCCCAACAGTCCAATCATCACCATTGTAGACAATTTTAACAGTGATAATAATATTGTCGAAAACCAAGGAGACAGGCTCTTTATAGAAACCGATCTAAATGCACCCAACAAACGTATCGTTAGCGTAGAGATCAGCAATCCAAAACCAGAAAACTGGAAAGATCTAATTGCAGAAACCGACAATGTTTTGACACTCTCAACAGGTGGCGGTTATTTCTTTGCCAATTACATGAAGGATGCTGTATCGGTAGTAAAACAATATGATTATAACGGTAAATTAGTGCGCGAAATCCAATTGCCAGGATTAGGAACGGCCTCAGGATTTGGCAGCAAAAAAGAAGAAAAAACACTTTATTATTCCTTTACAAATTACATTGCTCCAGGAACGATTTATTCTTTTGATCCAAAATCTGGAAAATCGCAAGTGTATTATAAGCCAAATGTAGATTTCAAAACCGATGATTATGTTTCCTCACAAGTGTTTTACACCTCCAAAGACGGAACAAAAATCCCGATGATCATCACTCATAAAAAAGGACTAAAACTAAACGGAAAGAATCCTACCATACTGTACGGATATGGCGGATTCAATATTAGCCTGACGCCAAGCTTCAGTATTTCCAATGCAGTCTGGATGGAAAACGGAGGTATTTATGCTGTGGCCAACTTGCGTGGCGGTGGAGAATACGGCAAAAAATGGCACGATGCAGGAACCAAAATGCAAAAACAGAACGTTTTCGATGATTTCATCGCTGCCGCCGAATATCTTATTGCCAATAAATATACTTCATCCAGTTTCCTAGCCATTCGCGGAGGCTCAAATGGAGGTTTATTAGTAGGCGCAACCATGACTCAGCGCCCCGATTTAATGAAAGTGGCCTTGCCAGCCGTGGGCGTGATGGATATGCTGCGTTACCACACGTTTACCTCGGGAGCAGGCTGGGCTTTCGATTATGGAACTTCGGCCGATAGCAAGGAAATGTTCGAATACATCAAAAAATATTCGCCAGTTGCCAATGTAAAATCGGGAGTTAAATATCCTGCAACCATGGTTACCACAGGCGATCACGACGACAGGGTGGTACCAGCACACAGCTTTAAGTTTGCTGCCGAATTGCAGGAAAAACAAGCCGGAGACAATCCCGTTTTAATCAGAATTGATATAAATGCAGGTCACGGCGCTGGCAAATCTGTAGCAGCAACCATACAGGAATCCTGCGATATCCAAGCATTTACACTCTATAATATGGGATTTTCTACATTGCCAAAATAAACCTTTTAATCCCATCCTAAACAAGACATTAGACTTTCATTATCTGCTTTTAAAATTTAACCGCAAAGAATTCGCAAAAAATTTGGCGTTCCTTGCGGTTAAATTAAATTTTAGAATTTAAATGCAATTCCCAGAACACCATTAATTCCTATATTCGGAATACCATCAGCAGCCAAACGGGACAAATGCGGAATATAAGTTTTGTTTAATAAATTGTTCCCGTTCAAGTTTACATCAAAAACAGTTTTACCTAGATTTACTTTTCCGCCAAAACCCATATTCAGCAGCGTATAACCATCGGATGGAATATCAAAACCGCTGACTTTCTTCTGGCTAAAAGTTGAAGAAACATTCACAGTTGCAAAACCTTCTTCGAGCCATTTGCCAAGCTTAAAATCGGTTTTTATTGTATTGTCCCAATTGTTTGCCGGAATCTGAGGCAGGTAACCGCCATCCTGCAGTTTTCCTGTAACGGTTTCAAAACTGGTTTCAAAATGCAGCCAATCCAATGGATGCGGGTGAATATGCAGCGCAGCTTCTCCCCCATACAGATTAGCATTGTTCTGAATATAATCATACACTTTGAAGTCTTCTATTTCAGCTCCTGTCGGTGAAGAATATATATAATCGTTGATATGATTGTAAAAACCGCTTATGCTAAATTCAAAGTGGGTACTTTTGTATTCCAAGTCCAGATCGGTCTGAAAATTTTGTTCGGTTTTCAAATCAGGGTTTCCTATTTCATAACGAAAAGTTCCTTCATGAACGCCATTAGACGAAAGTTCGGCTAAATTAGGAGCTCTAAAACCTGTTGCTGCATTCAATCTGAAAGTCAAATCGGCCGCTAAATTTGTTTTATATCCTAATGAAGCATTAAAACTGTCATACTTTTTATCAAGTGCTTCAAAATACCCTTCGTCACCATCAATTCCATGTTCTTCAGAAGTTAATTGTCTGTTGTCAAATCGGATTCCTGCCTGCAGGGAATTAGATCCCCAGCCATACATTCCTGTTGCAAAAACGCCAAAATCATTGGTAACAGCATTTGGAATCAAATATTCTTCCCCCCTATTATTATTATCTTGTGACATTCCCTGCACACCAACAATCGTCTCCAGTTTGCCAATTGCAGGGAGATAATATTTAATGTTATAATCAAAAGTATTTAAAACCATGTGCAGAACAGCAATGTCACTATCTTCAAACTCATTGCGGTCATTCCTGATATAACCCAAATTCACATCTAATTTTGAGTTATTAAAAAACAGCGTATTATTCAAAGAAAATAAATTATTGTAAACTCCTTGTTTGGGAAAATCGGTTTTTTTAGCAGTCGTTTGATCTGCTATTCCGTCTTCTGGAATTCCAAGATCCAGATTGTTGTAATTGTATCTCAAGACAGTCGAAAACTTAGAATTACTGTATCCAATTCCCGCTTTGAAATCCATTTCCTGAAAACGCGTATTGGTTACACGGTCCCCATCTGGAATTTTATAATCAGATTGGGTATTGTAAGCGCCACGGATTAGGTATTTCCAATTATCAGTGGATGCTTTCAAGCCTATAGTTGTACTGGATCCAAGTGTATTTGAAAACATACGCTGTCCAAAATCTCCCTCGAAAGTATTTGCCAAAGCAAATTTTTCGGGATTAAAAAACAGAACACCACCCAAAGCATCTGAACCGTATAGCAAGGAGGCTGGACCTTTTATCACCTCAACATTTTCGACTCCCGCATCATTTAATCCCAAACCATGCTCGTCTCCAAACTGCTGATTTTCCAAGCGGATTCCCTGGCTGTAAACCAGAACTCTGTTACCGCTTAATCCTCGAATAACTGGTTTTCCAATTGATGTTCCCGTAGAAACCTGCGAAACACCAGGAATCGTTGCCAATCCTTCAATCAAAGTGGTGCTCCCTTTTTGCTGCATCGATTTCACGCTTTCGCGGTCGACTTTCATTACATTTTGAGATTGTAATTTGGAAAAAGGCGTAGAAACAATTACCTCATCCATTTGAAACGACAATTCATCCAGTACAATATCGAGTGTCTGGGTATTCTGAATTTTGCTGATTTTTTTGTTTTGGGCAGCAAAACCGATATAAGAAAATACGAGAGTTTCCTCTCCGTTTGGAAGTTCGGTTAAAGTATACACTCCATTAACGTCGGTTTTGACTGATTTATGTGCTTCTGTGGCATAAACGACAACTCCAATCAAGGGATTGTTTTTGGTATCGGTTACTTTTCCTGTTATGGTATTTTGTGCATGCAAAAAAGTGGTGAGCCCTAGCAATAGGGCTATTATATATTTTTTCATTTAATAATATAGTGTTGCCTCCTAATCAAATTACTTTATAAAGCAATTAATGATAGAATGTGATTTTTAAATAATAATTAGCTGATAGCCACAAGTCATTAAGCATTAACTATGACAGCTAACTGCGAAATGTTTACTGAAAATTATTTATTAAAAACCGGGGGACCGCGGTGGGAATATAAACTGCCCGAAAACGAAAAAACTGATTCGGCGTAGGTAAAGAAATAAGGAATATTATAATTCTCAGCGAAGAATGCAAAAGAATATTTTATTGGAGCTATAAAACTGCTGAACCCAAACTGACACACATAGCAATGATCAAAACTGTGATGCTGATGGGTAATCTCTGCTTTTGAGTTATAGATGTGATGGCATTTCTTTTCGGAAAACTTCTCTTGAAGGTGACTTATACTATCAAAAGACTGAAACAATATTGAGAACAATATTGTAACAACCAATGATAAATTTATTATGAGCTGTTTCCTTTTCACGATGCAAAGGTAGTAAAACAAAAAAACTACAACCGTTTAAAGTTGTAGTTTTTGCATTTATTAAATAGTATAAATAGATTAAACCAATTTTGATGCGATTAAATATTCAGCAATTTGGATAGTATTTGTAGCTGCTCCTTTTCTTAAATTATCAGCAACAATCCACATATTCAAAGTGTTTGCCTGACTTTCATCACGACGGATACGACCAACGAAAACATCATTTTTACCTTCGGCATATTTTGGCATTGGATAAGTGAAAGTATCTAAATTGTCCTGAACCACTACACCATCAGTCTGGCTCAAAATAGTTCTAACCTCGTTTACGTCAAAATCATTGCTGAATTCAACATTCACAGCCTCACTGTGTCCGCCCACAACCGGTACACGTACAGCAGTAGCCGTTACTTTGATAGAATCGTCACTTAAGATTTTTTTGGTTTCTTTCACCAATTTCATCTCTTCTTTTGTGTATCCGTTATCTTCAAAAACGTCACATTGCGGAATACAGTTACGGTTGATTTCGTATTTGTAAACCATGTCGCCTTTTACTCCGGCCACTTCGTTTTCGAATTGCTGAACCGCTTTCACACCAGTTCCAGTGATAGATTGGTAAGTAGAAACGATTACACGTTTTACGTTGTATTTTTTGTGCAAAGGTGCCAAAGCCAATACCATTTGAATAGTAGAACAGTTTGGGTTTGCAATGATTTTGTCTTCTTTAGTTAATTGAGAAGCGTTGATTTCAGGAACAACCAATTTTTTGGTAGGATCCATTCTCCAGGCAGATGAATTGTCAATGACTGTAGTTCCAGCTTCGGCAAATTTTGGAGCCCATTCCAATGATGTTCCTCCTCCAGCTGAGAACAAAGCAATATCAGCTTTCATATCTACTGCAGTCTGCAATCCAACTACGGTATGTTTTTGTCCTTTGAATTCGATTACTTTACCAACTGATTTTTCAGAAGCAACAAGTATTAATTCTGTGTATGGAAAATTTCTTTCTTCTAACACTTTTAACATGATTTCGCCAACCATTCCGGTAGCGCCTACAACTGCTATTTTCATTCTGTATATTTTTATTTGTGAATTTCTATTTTGAGCCACAAAAGTAAGGAATCTTCAAATGATAACAAGGGTATTCACAAAAATTAACAAAATGTTATAAATTAAACATTAATGATTTTTAAGTCGCAGAGATACTACGTTTCTAAGTTTTTTGGAGCAGAACATTTTCTTTTCTTTCAAGTATCCTCCAGCTGTTCACTATATCTGTAGTCTCGAACCCCGAGACCACAGGATGCCGTTTCCATCTGGGCTAACGACAGCTTTTCTGCTTTTTTAGCGATTAGAAAAAGTTTCAAAAATTCAATAATCGAGTTGAAACTTCTAAATTTTAGCATTAGAAACTTAGAATATTCAATAAAAAAAGAACCACCCTTTTATAGGGTGGTTTAGTTAGAATATATAGTGTAAGCGGTATGTTTTCTGAGTTGCAAAGTTACTTAGAATCTACTTTTTCAATAAATCTCTAATTTGTGTAAGCAATTCCTCTTGAGTTGGACCAGCTGGAACTGCAACAACAACCTCTTCTTTCTTTTTTGCCTTCTCCGCAGCTCTTAAAACTACAAAAATAAAGAAGGAGATAATTATAAAATTAATAATGGCCTGAACCAAATTCCCATAAGTTATTACAGCTGCGCCTGCAGTTTTTGCTGCGGCCAAAGTTTCATAACTATTACCATCAAGAGTGATAAATTTTTGAGTAAAATCAATTCCTCCAGTTAATAAACCAACGATTGGCATAATAACATCATCAACAGCAGAGCCAACAATTTTGCCAAAAGCACCACCAATAACAACCGCAGTAGCTAAACTTAGTACGTCTCCTTTCATTAAAGAAGCTTTGAAATCTTTAAAAAATCCCATAATTTTTTGGTTTTTAGGTTATTTTAATGTAAAAATACTAACGAATATAGTCATTTTATTTTAAAAATAATTCTTATTCCCTATAAAAAACACGCTTCACACGTTGCGAAATACTAGTGAGAATTTCATAAGGAATTGTTTTCAGTTGTTCGGCCATATAGGTCACAGTCGGGCTTTCGCCAAAAATCACCACCGAATCCCCTTCTTTGCAGTCAATCTCGGTCACATCAGCCATTAACATATCCATACAGACACTTCCAAGAACGGGTGCTTTTTTATTCTTGATTGTTACAAATCCAATACCATTTCCCCAATGTCTCGAAATTCCATCGGCGTAACCAATCGGAATTGTCGCAATTTTCGATTCCCTTTTTGCCATAAATCGTCTGCCGTAGCCAACGCTTTCACCGGATTGAATTGTCCTGATTTGGGAAATAACCGATTTTAATGTTCCAACGTTTTCAAGGTATTTTTGTTCTGCAGGATCATTGGAAACTCCATACAAACCAATTCCCAAACGAACCATATCGTATTGCGCCTCCGGAAAATTACTGATCCCCGAAGTATTCAAAATATGGCGGATAGGATTAATGCCTAATTCATCCATCAATTTTGAGGACAATTTTTCGAATAAATTAATTTGATACTTCACGAAATCTTTCTGCTGTAAATCATCGCTAGTCGCTAAATGGGACAGAATACTCTTTACTTTAACCCTTTGGTTTCCTTTCAAAGTGGCGATCAAATCATCAATCGTGTTTAACTCAAAACCCAAACGGTGCATTCCGGTATCCATTTTTATGTGGATGGGAAAGTCTTTCAATTTCTTTTGTTCGGCGATTTTCAGAAAAGCATTCAAGCCTTTCAGACTGTAAATTTCAGGTTCCAGCTGATGCTGAATGATTGCCGGAAAGCTAGTGTTTTCGGGATTCAAAACCATAATAGGCAGATTGATTCCCATAGTTTTCAACGAAATTCCCTCATCGGCGAAAGCCACACCCAAATAATCCACTTTGTGGTGTTCCAATAATTTTGCAATCTCAAATCCTCCGCTTCCATAACCAAATGCTTTTACCATCGCCATCATTTTGGTGCCGGTTCTCAGTTTTGACTTAAAGAAATTAAAGTTATGGCTTATCGCATTCAGATTAATTTCGAGAACCGTTTCATGTGTTTTCTCCGCCAATGCCGACACGATTTCCTCAAATTGAAACGATCTTGCTCCTTTTATCAGAATGGTTTCATTTTCAAAATTCAGCTGTTCCAACTGCAGTAAAAACTCATCGGTGTCTTTGAAAAAGAAGGCATTGTCAAGTTTTGTTTTTAATGTCGAAACCGTTTCGCCGATTCCGATAAAACGGCCGATGTTATTGGAAACAATCAGCTCGGCCACTTTAGAATACAAAGCTTCATTCGACAATCCGCTTTGAAAAATATCCGAAAGAATTACCGTTTTCTTCTGATGCTGTTTTTGGCTTTCGAGAAAATCCAACGCTATTTTCAAAGACTGAAAATCGGAACTGTAACTGTCATCGATAAGGCTACAGTTGTTGATTCCCTTTTTCACCTTCAGACGCATTTCCATTGGAAACAACAATTCGATTCGGCTCTGAATCGTTTTGGCATCGTAATCCAAATACAACAAAACCAAAAGACAGGAAATCACGTTTTCGACCGAAGCATCATCGACAAAAGGAATTTTCAAATCCGAGACATTTCCTTTGTATGTATATTCAATATGGGTATGGTCGTGTGTGTGTTCTTTTTTGGACACAAAAACCGTGGCGGTTTTATCCGTAAAAGACCAAGAAACCGCTTTGTTTTTCGAAAGAATATGTTGTTCTACACTACTATTTTTTTGATAAATCACCACTTCGGAATGTTGGAAAAGCAACATTTTCTCCCTGATTTTTTCCTCCAAATTTTCAAAGCCCTCATCATGGGCAGAACCGATATTAGTCAAGATTCCGATGGTTGGATGAATGATTTTCTCAAGTTTGTCCATTTCCGAAACCGTCGAAATTCCAGCTTCAAAAATCCCTAAATTATGCTGTTCGTTTATAGCCAAAACTGACAACGGAACTCCCACTTGTGAATTATAGCTTTTCGGGCTTCGGATGATATTATAGTCGGGACTCAGCAGGAAATTGAGCCATTCTTTTACGATGGTTTTACCGTTGCTTCCCGTCACCCCAATAATCGGGAACGAAAAAAGGCTTCGGTAATAGGACGCCGTTTGCTGTAAAGCCTCAAGTGTATTTTTGACAACCAAAAAATTTGCTTTTCCCTCAAGACCTTCGGGAATATGGGTCACCACAAAATTCCGGACTCCTTTTGTGATTAAGTCTTTTATATAAATATGGGCATCGTGATTCGTTCCTACCAATGCAAAAAAGAGCGTTTTTTCGTTGTTCTGTAAGGAACGGCTGTCGATGGAAATGTTGTCAATTTTAACCGTATCCTGAATGTCAATTGTTTTGGCATCTAGAGTTGAAATGATTTTTTTTAAGGATAAATTCATTTTGAAGAAGATTTAAAAATTGTAAAACACATTATTTTGTTCTTTTAATTTTTAAAGGTTCTTGCCGGCAATCAAAGATATCGACAATTTCAACTAAGTTTATTTCTAAATCTACATAATAAACTATCTTATGATTTCCATATAAAAAATAACGAAATTCTTGTTTTCTATTTACTAAAAGCTCTTCTTTTTGACCTATAAATGGGTACTTCTCAAGAATAAGTGCTTCTTTTGAAATTTCTTTTACTTTATTTTTTGCTGTTTTTAAATTGGATTTGCTTTTATAATATAAAAATATTTTTCGCAATTCATTTTTGGAATATTCCGTCCAATTTAATTTTAGCTCCATTTTTCAATCTCTTTCAATAACTCGTTTGCTTCAATAACTCGTCCATTTTTTGAATCATCCATTGACTTGTCGATTCTACTTTCAAACTCTTCCATTGTCATCGGCTGGAAATCGATGTCTTCTATTCCGCTTTTTTTATTTTTTAACAATTTTTCTAAGCGGGAAATCATTTCCTCACTTTCAATTGAAAGAAATTCTTGAACAAATGCTATTTTTCTTGCTTGTAAATCCATTGCCGTTAATTTTACATCAAAGTTAAAAAAAATAGCAATGGAATAATCCTTATTTTAGAGTTTTATTAAAGTTAAGAATTCCTTTAAAATCATTACCAGAATTTTGGATTTTTTACTCCTTTTGATTTTCATTAAAAACGAGAATTAATCAGTGATTAATTTAAATTTTACAGGCTGAAAAAATATATTGGAATTTTTCTCAAAATAAATTCCGTTTTCTTTTTTATCAAATTTTACTTGATAATTATGAATTAGGGCAGTTTGTGCAATCACATTTACTTTGTAAGTATCTCCAATTTTATTTTCTTCAAATATATTCTGAACAATACCATTAATCACAACCGATTTAGGAACAACAGCAGTGTTATTTAATTTAAAACTAACTACATATCCTTTCTCACTATTCCTGTTATAACTTTTATAGGTTTGGTTTTCAATATCTAAAAGTTGTCTTGAACAGGAAAAAAGAAAAAGAATTACGAAAGAAAACAATAATAACACGGCTTTTGGAATACTATTTTTCATACATTTGAAGTTTTATACTTACAAATCTAACTTAATTTAAACATAGAAAAAACAATGAAATTAAAATATATTGTTATAACATTAATTCTAGGATTGGCCTTTACAGCTTGCAGCAAGGATTCTGATTCTGACTCTAATGAAACCGCAGCAGTTACCAAACCAGACGAGATTAACAACTTTGTTTGGAAAGCTATGAATTCCTGGTACTACTGGCAACCCAATGTTCCCGATTTGTCCGACAGTAAAATCACTTCTGCCACAGCATATAACAATTTTATTAACGGAAAAACTCCCGATGCACTATTTTATTCGCTCCTGTATCAAAGAGGAACTGTCGATCGATTTTCCTGGATTGAAAATAGCAATGAAATAGTACATGTTTCAAAAATTGCAGAAGTCGAAAAAAAAGGTGGTTTCAGCTATGGAATTTATCCTAAAGATGCCTCTAGCGTAAATATGGTAGCCTTGATTAATTATGTTGTACCGGATTCGCCAGCTGCCTTGGCCGGATTGAAAAGAGGCGATGTCATTACAAAAATAAATGGCAGCCAGCTTACTTCAAGTAATTATGACCAGCTGGAAAACCCACAAATCACAATTACTTTGGCCGCAAGTGTGGAATTTTCAACCAGTGGTTTAGTGACCACAGACAAAACAGGAACTTTGACTGTAACAAAAACCGAAATTGACGAAAACCCAGTTGCTTATTATGAAAAGAAAGTATATGGAGAAAAGAACATTGGTTATCTGGTTTATAATGGTTTCAAATCAGATTATAACGATGAACTCAATTCGGCTTTCGCTACAATGAAAACCGATGGAATTAACGAATTGGTTTTGGATTTAAGATACAATGGAGGCGGCTCAGTAGAAACCGCACTTGCTTTGGCGCAAATGATTAACGGCAGTTTTACCAATAAGCCTTATATTTATTTTGACTTCAATAACAAACACAATAATGAAGATGGCTATGAAAATCTTTCCGAAAAAGTAAAAATTTTTAATTTAGTCGATAATGAACCAACTTTTGAGAGAGAAGAAAGTGTAAATAGCCTCACTTTGAAAAAAATATATGTGCTGGTAAGTTTTCAAACCGCTTCTGCGAGTGAGCTTACGATACAATGCCTGAAAAAATACATCAGTGTAATAACAATAGGTGAAGAAACAGTTGGCAAATTTGTAGGCTCTAACACACTATACGATTCTCCTGCTTATAATTATATGTCTTATGACAATCGAAGCACCAAACACAAATGGCAGCTGCAGCCCATTACCTTTTCATATTATAACAAAGATAAAGATGCAAATCCAGTAAATATTAAACCTGATCACGAAATTAATCCTTATAGCGCTTTCTTAAATCTGGTTGAATTTGGAAACGTAAAAGATCCCAGTTTAAAGAAAGCCATCGAATTAATTACTGGCCAAACTCTGCGGACTACAGCAAAAAACACCGATCTCTCTTTACCTTTTAAAATTGACAATCTTACTGTATTCAACCCCACAAATACTGCCAAAGGTTTATATATCGAGGATTTTCAAAGAATGAAAAAACAGCAACGAAATTAAATTTAAAAGTTAAAAATAATCATCTCAATTATATCTTTTCAATCTAGATAAAATTGGTGTTTTAAAAATATAAACTAACCCTTTTTATCTAACTAAAAGAAGTTTTATTTTTTATTAACTTTGTCAAAAAGTAATAGTTATGATAACGGACATCAATTTATTAGATTTAGATAAAAAATATTCTTATGCCGATTATTTAACTTGGCAATTTCAGGAAAAACTGGAATTAATAAAAGGAAAGATTTTTAAAATGAGTCCTGCACCAAGTACCACTCATCAAAGAATATCTAGAAAACTGACAGGTATTATGATTAATGCTTTCAAAAAACATTCTTGTGAATTATTCATTGCTCCATTTGATGTTCGATTGTTGGATAAGAAAAAATCTAAATTAGACCAAGAGATTTATACCGTAATACAACCCGATTTATGTGTAATTTGTGATGATTCCAAAATTGATGAACGAGGCGCTATTGGTGCTCCTGATTTAGTCATAGAAATTCTGTCTCCTGGAAATTCAAATAAAGAAATGAAGTATAAATTTGATTTATATGAAGAAGCGGGAGTATTAGAATATTGGATTGTAAACCCCGCAGACAAAACGGTTTTCATTTATGTTCTCAAAGAAAATCAATTTATTGGAATGCATCCTTTGATTGAAGAAGACAATATTCAAAGCAAATTATTTCCTGAATTGGATTTTAAATTAGAGTCTATTTTTAACTAAAAAACTACAAAAAACCCTTTCAAAATTTTAAAGATTCGAAAGGGTTATTATTTTAGTTCTTTTCCTCGTCTTTCCGCATGGCATGATAATAAGCGGCACGGCTCAAAGGCTCATACTCCTCGGTTTCGCCAAGCATTACGAGTTTATCATTATCGGTTTTACGAAAACTGTAGTGAGCCAGATTTCCTGTTCTGGTACATACAGCATGTACTTTGGTTACATACTCAGCCGTAGCCATAAGTGCTGGCATAGGTCCAAAAGGATTTCCCTTAAAATCCATGTCTAAACCAGCAACAATTACACGAATTCCCTGATTGGCAAGATCATTGCAGACCGTCACGATTTCGTCATCGAAAAACTGGGCTTCATCAATCCCGATTACATCACAGCCTTGTGCCAAAATAGCAATATTAGCCGCTGCAGGAACCGGCGTTGAACGAATTTCGTTGCTGTCATGAGAGACTACCATTTCATCATGATAACGGGTATCAATGGCGGGTTTAAAAATTTCTACTTTCTGTTTGGCAAACTGAGCCCGCTTTAATCTACGGATAAGTTCTTCGGTCTTTCCCGAAAACATGGATCCGCAGATGACTTCAATCCATCCAAACTGCTCTTTATGATTTACTGTGTTTTCGAGAAACATTTTGTTTTTTTCTGCCTTAAAAAATGAATAGTTTTTATTACTTTGTATCGGTAATAAAGCAATTGGGTAAATTTCTGTTTTACCTCGTTTCAAAAGTAGATAATTTTTATCAATTCAAAAATCTGAGAGGTCTTATTTCAATAATAAAATTGAAAAAGAAATTTAACCCGCTTCATCGATTACCAGCAAAGAACAATTTATATAAAGCCACATATTCATATAATTTCAAAAGTTATGCAAAAAAAACTGGAAGCCGATTTAATCAGCATTGCTCATAGAATTTTACAGCTCAAAAATAAATCTGACATTAATCAGCTTTATTTGGAAACACAAAAATTATATGAAAAATTAGCTGTTTTACGATTTGTTGAAGAGCATTTTGGAGATCCAAAACCCACCATTGGTCAAGCTGAAGTTGTAGAGAAAATGAAAGAGTTTTTTGAAAACATGGCTATACCTGAGTTCCAAAAACCAATTCCGGTCAGCGAACCAATTATTGAAGAAACACCTATAACTGAAGAAATCATCAAAGAAGAAACTGTCAAAATTGAACCCGTAAAAGAAGAAATTGTATCTCCTCAAATAACTACTGAACCAATTACAGCTGTCGTAGAACCAGAAGTTATTGTGGCTGAAATTATCGAAAACCCAGCACCGATTGAGGAACCAGCCGTTTCTGAAAAAATGGCATTTGAACCAATTGTCGACGCTATTGAACCCCTAATACCCGAAACTCCTAAGAAAAAAGAAGCCGTTCAGATTTCGTTTGATGATCTTCTTGGAGGCCATTATGCCGATCCTGATTTTGTAAAAGTTTCAGATAAAAAACAAGAGCCGGAAACTACAAAAACTGCTCCTTCTTTTCAGCTTGAAAAAGAACCAATTTTATCTGCTCCGCAAACCAGTTTCGAAAAAGAAGAGCCCAAATCGATTACTTTGAATGATAAATTAGTCAAAGAAATCACTGTTGGACTGAACGACCGAATTGCATTTGTAAAACATTTATTTGGCGGAAGCAATGAAGATTACAACCGTGTTCTCAACCAGCTGATAACGTTTGACACTTATTTGGAAACCAAAAGTTTTATCGACGAAATGGTAAAACCAGACTATAATAATTGGGAAGGAAAAGAAGATTATGAACAGCGTTTTATGGAAATCATAGAGAAAAAATTCTTGTCATTTTAAGAGTTATACCCCTTTTATATTTTTTTAAATCCTCTCTTTTAAGCAAGAAAAATGTCAAAACTATATATCGTACCCACTCCTATCGGCAACCTCGAAGACATGACTTTTCGAGCCATTAGGATTCTTAAAGAAGTAGATTTAATCCTTGCCGAAGATACCCGAACGAGCGGGAAACTGCTCAAGCATTTTGAGATTGGCACGCACATGCACAGCCATCATATGCATAATGAACACAAAACAACGGAGAACATAATCTCCAGATTGAAAGCTGGCGAAAGCATTGCCTTAATTTCGGATGCGGGAACACCGGCGATTTCGGATCCTGGTTTTTTATTGACTCGTGCCTGTATCGAAAACGGAATTGCGGTGGAATGTTTACCTGGCGCAACGGCTTTTGTTCCGGCATTAGTCAACAGCGGACTGCCAAATGACAAATTCATTTTTGAAGGTTTTCTTCCCGAAAAAAAAGGAAGACAAACCCGATATCTGGAACTTGCAGAAGAAACCCGAACGATGATTCTGTATGTTTCGCCACATAAATTACTCAAAACATTGGCCGAATTCATTACTTATTTTGGCGAAGACCGACAAATTTGCGTTTGCCGTGAATTGTCCAAACTGCACGAAGAAAATCGTCGCGGAACAGCTCGCGAAGTGCTGACACACTTTGAAAAAACAGCTCCACGAGGGGAAATTGTCGTAGTTGTCGCCGGAAAAACAATTGTGAAAGAAGCCAAAAAAAATAAATTCCAAAAAGAAGAAGAATAAATACATAAATATGACTATCAGTACCTTTTTAGACAATCTAAAACAAAACCCAACAGCCAACACATTTGCAGAAACAATTGCAGTAATAGAGGAAAATTACAATTTTACGCCAACCGCTTTTCAAAACGGAGACACACATAATGAAGCAGGAACCAATTCAGGTTCTTGTAAATTATTTTCTTTTGCGCTGTTGCAAAAATTATCCGTTGAGGAAACTTTGACATGTTTTGGAGCTTATTATTTTGAAGAAACTTTGGGAGACCCAAATGGCACCAACCACCAAAATATCCGCAACTTTATGAAAACCGGCTGGGACGGAATACAATTTGAAGGCGAAGCGTTAGAACTTAAATAATTTTTACAATTGTAGCTTTTTTGATTCTTTATCTGTATTTTTAATACATATTGAATCAAAAAAACTACAATCTGGTTACCAATTCGCTCTATTTGATTGTTTTATATTTTATTTTACATCCAATAATTTAAGAAACAATTGTAATCTGTTTTGATTTAAAAAAATTAAATTCGTATCCCAAAGATTCCTATTTCCGGATGCCTTATTTTATCAAATCGAACAAATCTCCATAAAAATGCGTTGGACTTTAAAGCCAAAACCTTCAGAACAAAAAATAAAGCACTTAGCTCAAGCTCTTAACATAGAAGACTTCGTAGCCACCTTACTAATTCAAAGAGGAATTGAAACTTACGAACAGGCCAAACAATTTTTTCGCCCAACGTTAGACGATTTACACGATCCTTACTTGATGAAGGATATGGACAAAGCTGTCGAACGCATCGAAAGAGCTATTCAAAATCAGGAAAACATACTCATATTTGGCGACTATGATGTTGATGGAACAACGGCTGTTTCGCTGGTTTCGTCCTATTTGAAAAGCTATTACCCAAATGTCGCTACTTATATTCCCGATCGTTATGATGAGGGCTACGGAATTTCTTTCAAAGGAATTGATTTCGCCGACGACAACGGATTCTCGTTAATTATTGCTTTGGATTGCGGTATAAAATCAATCGATCATGTCGCTTACGCAAAAGAGCGAAACATTGATTTCATCATTTGCGATCACCACAGACCTGGAGCAGTTTTACCTGAAGCCACAGCGGTTCTCGATCCAAAACGTGAAGACTGCAATTATCCTTACGATGAATTGTGTGGCTGCGGAGTGGGCTTCAAACTCATTCAGGCTTTGGGTGCAAACAGAAATCAGACTATTGAGGATTTGGTTTCTTATTTGGATTTAGCAGCCACTGCCATTGCTGCAGACATAGTCCCAATGACCGGCGAAAACCGCGTATTGGCTTATTTTGGACTGCAGGTAATCAATACCCAGCCAAGACCTGGAATCAAGGCATTAATACATCAGATAAAAAAGAAAAAACTCGACATTACCGATGTTGTTTTTACAATTGCTCCTCGAATCAACGCTGCCGGACGCATCAAGCACGGCAATCATGCTGTGGAATTATTGACGGAATTTAATTTTGAACAAGCACAGCAGTTTGCTTCCGAAATTGAACAATACAATTCGGATCGAAAGGATTTAGACAAACAAATAACTAAAGAAGCACTCCAGCAGATTACCCAAAACCAAGAAGAAAAAAACTTTACATCGGTGGTTTTTCAAGAGGATTGGCACAAAGGAGTAATAGGAATTGTGGCTTCCCGATTAATTGAAACGTATTACCGCCCTACGTTAGTTTTTACAAAAAGCGGTGACAAATATGCCGCTTCGGCACGATCGGTAAAAGGTTTTGACGTATATAATGCGCTTGAAGCGTGTTCTGAACATTTGGAACAATTTGGAGGACACATGTATGCCGCCGGAATGACTTTAAAAGAAGAAAATTATCAAATTTTTAAAGATGCATTTGAAAAAACAGTACAGGAAACCATTCATCCAGATCATTTAACGCCAGAAATAACCATAGACGCCGAAATTAATTTTGCAGACATTTCACCAAAATTAATCCGGATTTTAAAACAATTTGAACCTTTTGGCCCACAAAATATGAGGCCTGTTTTTTTGACAAAAAAATTAAAAGATACTGGTTATGCCAAAACTCTGGGCTCTGAAGACGAACATTTAAAACTGTTTGTGAAACAAAACAACTCCGAAGGTCTTGCTGCTATTGGCTTTGGGTTGGGAAATAAAAAAGATTTAACAAACAACCAACAGGAATTTGATGCCGTATACTGCATCGATGAAAATGAGTGGAATGACAAAGTGAGCATTCAATTGCGATTGAAAGATATTAAATAAAAAATTATGAGTAAGAAGAAAAATGATCCGTATGCAGCCTTGCGATATAGAGAGTTTAACGTGTTTTTATTATTGCGTTTTGCAATGGTTTTTGCGTGGTCAATGCAGTTTATCATTATAGAATGGGAAGTATATAGTTTAACCAAAAGCGCACTTTCATTAGGAATGATTGGATTAATGGAAGTGATTCCTGCCATTGGAATGGCATTATTTGCGGGTCATATAGTCGATCAAAAAGAAAAAAAAGGAATGCTGGTTAAATGTATTTTAGGATTTTCAATAATAAGTTTTGGGTTATTTTTATTGACTTGGCCAAAAATTGTGAGTGGCTGGTCAACCAATGCAATTTTGTATTCTATTTATTTTTTAGTTTTTCTGGGCGGATTGGTACGGTCTTTTCTTGGACCAACAATCTTCTCCCTTTTAGCATTAATTGTTCCTAAAAAAGCCTATCCTAATGCAGCTACCTGGAGCAGTTCGGTTTGGCAGATTGGTTCAGTAGCAGGACCAGCTGTAGCAGGATTTTCAATTACCTGGATTGGAGTTCATTGGTCAATGTGCTCTATTTTTGCCTGTTCTGTTTTTGCTTTATTAATTCTGACACAAATTTCCAAAAAGCCTATTTTAAACACAAAAATAGGAGAACCGGTAATGGAGAGTTTAAAGGAAGGAGTAAAGTTTGTTTTTACCAATAAATCTATTTTAGGAGCGTTGACTCTCGATATGGTAGCGGTACTTTTTGGCGGTGCAGTGGCATTGCTCCCTATATTTGCTCAGGATATTTTAAAAGTAGGACCTGAAGGGTTTGGTATTTTAAGAGCTGCTCCGGCGGTAGGCGCAATGCTGACGATGTTCGTTTCCACGCATCTGCCTTTTTATAAAAACGCAGGAATAAAGCTTTTGGCTGCTATTTTTGGTTTTGGTATATGCATTATTGTTTTTGGGCTTTCAACATGGTTTTGGCTATCGGTTTTTGCTTTATTCATGAGCGGTGTTACTGATGGTTTTTCGGTAGTGATCCGCCAGACGATTTTACAGCTAAAAACTCCGGATCACATGCGGGGGCGTGTATCGGCAGTGAATTCAATATTTGTGGGTTCGTCTAATGAATTAGGCGCTTTCGAAAGCGGATTGACAGCAAAGCTGATGGGAGCAGTTTCGGCAGTTGTTTTTGGCGGAAGCATGACATTATTAGTCGTAATCTTTACAGGATTGAAACTGCCAGGATTTAGAACGCTGGACTTACAAAAAGACTTGGAAGAGCACGAAAATCATAAATAGATATGTTTTTTATAGGGAAACTAACAGCAGAAAGAATGAAAATAAACACCCTAAAAGACAAAACTACAGCTCTTTTTAAACAAGGATTAAGTTCCAAGCAATTAAGCCAAAGCATAATTGTATCAGGGGCACTTTCGATAATTCCAATTTTAGGAGTGAGCACTTTTATCCTGACTGCTTTATCCATTAAAAAGAAATTGAATCTGCCGATAATGATTGCAATCAGCTATTTGATGTGGCCAATACAAATCTTATTGATAATTCCTTTTATAAAAGCAGGAGAATTTATTTTTTCGGTGCCATCAACTCATCATACAGCAGAAGAAATCATCAATTCTTTTCAAAATGATTTTTTCCAGACGCTAAGCTATCTTTCTTTTGAACTATTATGCGGGTTAGGCGGATGGCTATTAACTGCTGTACCAATTTCTATAGGAACATATCTGGCATTGCTTTTGTTTTTGAAAAAGACACATAAATAAAATCCTTTACATCATTTATTCTAAACTATTTAACAATAGTTTTAGGCGTAAAATATATTTTTGATTTACGCCAAAAAAAGTATATTTGTCTTAATGGAAAAAATAAAGATACTTTTTGCTATAACTTTTTTAACTGTGCTGCTCACAAGCTGCACCAGTAAATCAGATGAATATATAGATCCCCGCGGAACAGATTATGCAGGTTCTGAAAGCTGTATCCAATGCCATCAGATACAATATGAATCTGCTTCACATACTTCACACTTTAAGGCAACATCTCCCGGGACTAAAGAAAATATTTCTGGGCATTTTACAGCCGGCCATAATACTTTCTTTTATGACAAAAACACCAAATTAGTCATGGAAGAGCGCAATGATTCTCTTTATCAAGTATTATATAAAAATGGAAAAGAAGTTGAGGCTTACTCATTTGATGTCATTTTCGGAATCAAACATGCCCAAACCAGTGGCTATTGGAAAAATAATTATGTTTACGAGCTGCCGGTTTCTTATTATAAATCAATTGACAGCTGGGCAACAAGCCCAACCTATTCTGCTGTGGCGCCAGATTTTACAAGAAAGATAAACAAAGAATGTTTTGCGTGTCACAGCTCTAATATTGCAAGCAAATATGTAACAACAAAGAGCACTGAAAATTATACTTTTATGGGTATGGAAGTGGAAAACTTTTTGAACAAAAGCACCTTAATTTATGGTATAGATTGTGAACGATGCCACGGCCCTGCAAAAAAACATGTTCAGGCACATTTGAAATTCCCCGATATAAAGAAAGCACAATATGTAGTTGCCTTTAGAAGCTTAAATAGACAGCAGAGAATAGATGCCTGCGCCTTATGTCACTCTGGAAATAGCAAAAGCAGATTAAAATCACGTTATCAATACAAACCTGGAGAAAGCCTCATGGATTATTTTAACGAAAATCCAACGTCAAAAGACACATTAAACATGGATGTTCACGGCAATCAATTGGGCTTGCTTGCTCAAAGCAAATGTTTTAAAAAAAGCCAGGCTATGGACTGTATGACTTGTCATAATCCGCACCAAGATTCACCTGGAAATCTTACCACTTATTCCAAAATCTGTATGAGTTGTCACAAAGATATCAAACACAATTCAGCAACAGTAAAAACATTCACAAAAACAATGTTGGCTGCTGCTTGTGTAGAATGCCACATGCCAAAAAAAGATTCGAAAGCAATACGTTTTCTGCAATCAAATAAGCATTCAGATACTTTGAGTTATTCGTTGAGAACACATAAAATTGCTATTTATCCTGTGACAGAAAAATAATTATTTTTCAAACTTTTTGATCTCAAAAGTTTCTCCATCAAATACACCGTAGGTAAAATAATTAATCCAGTCACCAAGATTCACATATTCTGAATTTTCACCTACTGATTTAATCATTGGCAAATGACGGTGTCCGAATACGAAATAATCATAATGTCTTGTTTCTAATTTACGCTTGGCATAAAGTATAAGCCACTCGTTTTCATCCCCGAGAAATTTCACATCGGCTTCGCCGGAAATCAGTTTATTTTTTACCGAAAGGTATTGTGCCAATTTAACCCCAATATCTGGATGAAGCCAGCGATAAAGCCATTTTGAAAACGGATTGGTAAACACCTTTTTCATTCGTTTATATCCTTTGTCACCAGGACCTTTTCCATCTCCGTGACCAATCAAAAAAGTTTTATTGTTAAAAGTAAATTCCTTGTTATCGTGGTAAACAGGAATGTTCAATTCGGTCTCAAAATAATCAGCCATCCATAAATCATGGTTTCCAACAAAGAAATAAACAGGAATTCCGCTGTCACGAATTTCGGCCAGTTTGCCTAAAATACGGACAAAACCTTTGAGAACCACAGTTTTATATTCGAACCAGAAATCAAATAAATCACCCAGCAAAAAAATAGCTTCTGCGTCTTTTTTAACTTCGTCAAGCCAGGCAACGAATTTTTGTTCTCTTGGAAAACTCAATTCTGGAGTTGGTGCGCCAAAATGCTGATCGGAAGCGAAATAGATTTTTTTATTATTTGATAATTGCATGAACTACGTTATAGATTATAGATTATCACTTGCAAACCATTCGGCAAATGATGACTCAGTTTCCTGAAGTTTTAATGAAAAAAGCTTTATGTTGGATGGCAATCTTCTGATAATTCTTTGAGAAAAATCAACTACCATATTCTCGCTTGTTGGCTGATAATCAACCAATATCACGTGATGATCACGTGATTTTAATTCCTTAGCCAATTCTATATGAGGAGTTGTTTCGTTAAAAACCGTTGCATGATCGAATTGGTCAACAATTTCTTCTTTTACGATTTTTTTTAAATCCGAAAAATCGATCACCATTCCGAACTTCACGTTCAACCGATCCGTAATTGGTTTTCCAATAACGGTAACAGATAATTTATAACTATGGCCATGCACGTTTTTACATTTTCCATCATACCCATATAACGCGTGGCCAGTTTCAAAATTAAATTGTTTGGTAATTCTAATATTGCTCATTGAAGATTATTTTGGGTGCAAATTTAAGGAATTCACATGAGAAACAGCCATTAAAAAACGGGTTTCAGTTACCTAAAGCCCAAGCGCAGATGGAAGCGGCATCCTTTTTATAAAGCAGTTTTTCTCTGCTTTATAAAAAGATAAGGCGTACAGCAGGAAATCTAAGATGTAACGGAGTTAAACAGCTCCTAATAATTAGCAAAAAATTTCGATTACAGTAAATATAATTGTTATTTTGTAAAATCAAATTTTAGCTGACTATGTTCAAAAAACATTTTAAATATATTCCTTTTCTGCTTCTGATTTTTTTTATGAGCTGTGCCAAAAGAGGCTCCATTACCGGCGGTTTGAAAGACACTATTGCTCCAGTCCTTAAGACCAGTTATCCCGAAAATTATTCGGTTAAATTTACAGGAAATAAAATCAAGCTTACTTTTGACGAAAATGTAAAGCTCAAGAATCTCAATAAGCAATTGATTGTTTCGCCACCAATGAAGAATGAATTGCTCGTTCTTCCTGCAACACCTACAAAAGTACTGACTATTACCGTTAATGATACACTGGCACCAAATACTACCTATAGCTTAAATTTTGGACAAAGCATTGCCGATAATAATGAAGGCAATCCCTACAATCAATTTAAATACGTGTTTTCGACTGGAGATTATATTGATTCATTAGCCCTTGGCGGAAGAGTAAAAGATGCACATGAGAAAGAGGTGGCTTCATTTGTTTCTATTATGCTTTATGAAGCAAATGAAAAATTCAATGATTCTACTATTTACAAAGAAAATCCACGTTATATTACCAACACTCTTGACAGTTTAAAAACATTCCGTCTTGAAAATTTAAAAGCTGGAAAGTATTTTCTTGTTGCTATGAAAGACAATAATAGCAACAATAAATTCAATCCAAAATCAGATTTAATCGGGTTTAACAAACAGGTTTTAACAATACCTAATGACACTGTTTTTGAACTTGAACTGTTTAAGGAAATAATGCCTTTTAAAGCTAACAAACCCAGTCAGGCATCTGGAAACAGATTAATTATGGGTTATCAAGGCAATGCAAGAAATAAAAGCGAACTCCCAAAGCTTACTCTGAAAAATCAAAATGAAACCATCCCAGCCATAATTACTAAAATGGACAAAAAGGATTCTGTTCAAGTCTGGTTTAAGCCTTTGAAAGCTGATTCTCTTTCCCTGCATATCGAAAAGGATAAATATGTAAAAGATTATACTTTTAAGATTAAAAAACAAAAAAATGACACTTTGAGCATTAAGGCTATTCAAGCCGGATCGTTGAATTTCAGGGATCGATTTACATTAGAATCCAGTCTTCCCCTGGTAAATTTTGACAAAACCAAAATGACGCTTATCGACAAAGATTCGGTTGCGGTGCCTTTTACAACTGCCTATGATGAATTTAGCCAGCAATTATATGTTGATTTTAAAATTGATGAAGCGCAGAAATATAATTTTAAAATGCTGCCTGGCGCAGTTACCGATTTTTTAGAGAAAACAAATGACACTTTATCATTTAAGACCTCTACCCGGAATTTTACTGATTATGGGAATATTATTCTCTCTTTAAAAAATGTAAATCGTTTTCCAGTAATTATCGAATTGACTAATGAAAAAGGAGATATAGTCAAAGCCAGCCAGTACACTGAAGAAAAAACCCAGCTAGAGTTTAATTTATTAGAACCTGGTATTTACAGTATTCGGGCCATTTATGATGACAATAAAAACAAAGAATGGGACACGGGAAGTTATACTGAAAAAAGACAAGCCGAAGAAGTCATTTACCGCTCCGAGGATAGAGATGTACATTCTAACTTTGATTACATGGAAACCTTTGACTTAAGTCTCCCCTACACTCCTGAACCCAAAAAGAAGAAACCTAAAGAGAAAGAAAAAAAGGCTTCATTTTAAAACAAAAGAATCCTGGTCGTTTAAAAAATTGAATTTTTTACGGGCTGAAATTAGTTCCTCCTTATTTAATTCGATAATAAAAACAGCTTCAGATTCTGCAGGGTCTAAAAGATAATCTCCCAAGAAATTAATAGCTTGGGTGTGTCCGTTGTATTCTAATTTATTATTGTCTTCTCCAATTCTGTTGACGCCAATAGTGTAACACATGTTCTCAATGGCTCGGGCTTTTAGTAAAGCATTCCAAGCATTTATTCTGACTTTCGGCCAATTGGCAACATAAATCAACACATCATATTCTTCAACATTCCTTGCAAAAACTGGGAATCGTAAATCATAACAAATCAACGGACAAATTTTCCAGCCTTTGTATTCAATAATTAATTTGTTTTTTCCAGCAGTATAAATTTTGTCCTCGCCAGCCAGAGTAAACAAATGTCTTTTATCATAAAACTGAATTTCACCAGATGGAAAAATAAAAACCAATCTGTTGTAGAAATTACCATTTTCTTTAATAACTAAACTTCCTGTAATGGCACTTTTTTTGGCTTTCGCCAAAGATTGTAACCACAAGACCGTTTCACCCTGCATAGTTTCGGCAATATTTTTAGGTTTCATGGTAAAACCAGAACTAAACATTTCTGGAAGAACAATTAAATCAATATCTTCATCAAGACCTTTGATTTTTTCTTCGAAATGGTTTCGGTTGACAATTGGGTTTTCCCAAATTAGTGAAGATTGAATTAAGGCGGTTTTCATACTATAAAATTAGTAAAAATTGAACCAAGGATTATACAGATATGACAGATTCATACAGATTATATTCATCTTTTAATGAGTTTTGCAAAGCCTTTTTTCATCTATCAATGGGAACCGCTTGCTATCACTATCGTATCACGATTTAAAAAAACAGAATGCCGCAGCATTTTCCCAATCAAAATAAAACAAATAACAAGTAATAATCCTGACTGTAAATATGTTGTTAAATAAAGCAGTTTTGGGTTATAAAACACAAATAGACTAGAAATTAGAATATATAAACAGAAAAAAATCAATTTGAGTATTTGTGATTTTTTATTCATTTTAATATCTTTTTTATCCAATAGATTTTTCTCTAGTAAAGTATTAATCATAGGTTGTATTTGCTCTTTTTCCAGTATTAATCCTCTTTGTTTTATTCTACCCGATTCTATAATTGAAATATTGACGAAGTTATAAGATAAATGCTTTTGTATTTTTATATTTGAAATATCCGTAATATTAACAACAGGTGTCCCTGAGCCAAATAGCATCGTATTTAATGCACCTGTCAAGTACAGAAAAACAAAAGTCCCAGACATAACTGCCCAAGATGTGTTTCCAATATTATAAAAATAAATGCCCATCGCAGTAAATAAAGGAATTGAAATAAAAAATACTATTAGTGTCCTAAAAACATAGGTTACCGATTTGCCATAATCCGCTACTAAATTAATATCTGGAGTTTTACTAAAAACGAGTTTGTCTTCAAAAATATGTAAATATTCATATTTAGTTTTCAATTTTTGTTTTGCGGCTTCTCCATCAATTATAAATTCAGTCAATTCTTTTGGAGGCACATCCAAAACCAAAGCCAATCTTTTTAGCGTTTCAGCTGTCGGAATTGTTTCTCCATTTTCAACTCTTTGAACCGTTCGTAATGATAAACCTGCGTTTTTGGCAAGTTCCTCCTGGGACAATGATTTTCTTTTTCGTAATTCTTTTACCTTCTTTGCTAAATTTTGGTTTTCCATAAATCAATTAAATTATTGCCCAAAAATAATTCAAATCTGCTGTATTTAATGAAATACACTTATGCCATCTTTACGTCATTTGCTTTATCTACTGAAAAATGAGCCATTTGAAATTTTTTTAAACAAAAAACGCCCCAATTGCTCGGGACGTTTTAGATTCTTCCTTCGTCAGACTGACAAAGCAGATTATTATTTCAAGCTTGCAGAGAGATATTCTCTGTTCATGCGTGCGATATTCTCCAAAGAAATTCCTTTTGGACATTCTACCTCACAAGCTCCAGTGTTGGTACAGTTACCAAACCCTTCTTCATCCATCTGGCGAACCATATTCAAAACACGGTTTGTAGCTTCGACTTTTCCTTGTGGCAATAATGCATATTGAGAAACTTTTGCTCCAACAAACAGCATGGCCGAACCATTTTTACAAGTAGCCACACAAGCACCGCATCCGATACAGGCTGCTGCTTCAAAAGCTTTATCAGCATCGTCTTTAGGAACTGGAATTGTATTGGCATCGATAGTGTTTCCAGATGTGTTTACCGAAACGAAACCTCCTGCCTGCTGAATTCTGTCGAAAGAAGTTCTGTCGACAATTAAATCTTTAATTACAGGGAAAGCTGCTGAACGCCAAGGCTCGATAACAATTGTGTCACCGTCGTTGAACATTCTCATGTGCAACTGACAAGTAGTGATTCCTGTATCTGGTCCGTGTGCACGTCCGTTGATGTACAAAGAACACATTCCGCAGATTCCCTCACGGCAATCGTGGTCAAATGCTACTGGTTCTTTTCTTTCGTTTACTAACTGCTCATTTAATTGGTCTAACATTTCCAAAAACGAACTTGCCGTAGAAACATCATTTAATTTGTATGATTCCATTTTTCCTTTCTCTTTGGAGTTCTTTTGACGCCAAATCTGAAGGGTTATATTTATATTTTTTGCTGCGCTCATAATCTTTTATTTTTTAGCCAAAAGCCATTAGGCAAAAGGCATTAGTAACTATTGTTTACTTAACTCTAATTTATTTAAAAAGAATTGATCATTTTACTTTCTTCAACAATCTGATTTGATAATTCTAAAAACAATTTTTCATCATTACCAAAACCCAATTTTTGAGCCACTATTAATTGTGTTTCTAATTCACACAAAGAACCTCGGGCTATTTTAATAAATTGAGTATAACTTTGAGTTGATTGTCTTCCATATCCTTCGGCAATATTTGAAGAAATTGACACTGAACTTCTTTTTATTTGACTTGACAAAGCGTATAATTCATCTTTTGGAAAACTGGAAACTAATTTATAAGTCATACAGACAATTTCGATTCCTTTCTGCCAAATTAATAAATCTTTATACGATTTTATCTCACTCATTTTTTATTTTAGTTATTAGGCAAAAGCCATTAGCCACTTAGTTTTTCACTATTGCCTTTTGGCTATTGCCTATTGCCTTATTACTTATAGTTACGAGCTGCTATTTTAATAAACTCGTATTTCAATTCTTCTTTGTGAAGTTCTTCATTTTTAATGTCGTATCCTTTGTATTCCCAAGCACCAACAAATTTGAAGTTTTCGTCATCACGAAGTGTTTCTCCTTCAGCATCCTGATACTCTTCACGGAAGTGACCTCCACAAGATTCTTTACGCTGTAAAGCATCCATAGCCATTAATTGTCCTAATTCGATGAAATCAGCAACACGAAGTGCTTTTTCCAATTCAGGATTTAATTCGTCTGCGCTTCCAGGAACGTAAACGTCTTTAAAGAATTCTTCTTTCAAAGCTGCAATTTCTTCAATAGCTTCTGTCAAACCTTTTTCGTTACGGCCCATCCCTACTTTATTCCACATAATGTTTCCTAAACGTTTGTGGAAGTGATCCACTGATTTAGTTCCATTATTAGCCAGGAATTTATTGATTTGATCTTTTACATTTTTCTCTGCTTCCACGAACTCTGGTAAATCTGTAGAGATTTTTCCAGTACGGATATCATCAGCCAAGTAATCCGAAACAGTGTAAGGCAATACGAAATATCCGTCAGCCAATCCCTGCATCAAAGCAGAAGCTCCCAAACGGTTAGCCCCGTGGTCAGAGAAGTTAGCCTCTCCTGCTACGAAACATCCTGGAATTGTAGACTGTAAGTTATAATCAACCCAAACACCACCCATAGTATAGTGAACGGCAGGGTAAATCTTCATTGGAGTTTCATAAGGATTCTCATCGGTGATTTTTTGATACATAGTAAACAAGTTACCATATTTTTCCTCTAACCATTTTTTCCCTAAAGTAAGAATTTCTTCTTGAGTTGGATTGTGATTTCCTTTTGCGTAAGCAGTTTGTCTTCCTTTAGATTGAACCTCTGTAGCAAAATCCAAGTAAACTCCTTCGTTAGTATCGTTAGCTTCGATTCCACGGCCTTCATCACAAACTTCTTTTCCTGCTCTTGACGCAACGTCACGAGGAACTAAGTTACCAAATGCCGGATATTTTCTTTCTAAGTAATAATCTCTGTCTTCTTCGGCAATTTGTGTTGGTTTCAATTTACCTGCACGAATCGCTTCAGCATCTTCTTTTTTCTTTGGAACCCAGATACGTCCAGAGTTTCTTAACGACTCTGACATCAATGTCAATTTAGACTGGTTTGTTCCGTGTACCGGAATACAGGTTGGGTGAATCTGTACATAACATGGATTTGCGAACAAAGCTCCTTGTTTGTGGATTTTCCAGCCAGCCGTTACGTTCGATCCCATTGCATTGGTAGAAAGGAAATAAACGTTTCCGTATCCTCCAGTTGCAATAATTACAGCATGAGCAGAATGTCTTTCGATTTCTCCTGTAATCAAGTTACGGGCAATGATTCCGCGGGCTTTTCCGTTCACTTTTACCAATTCAAGCATCTCGTGACGGTTGTACATATCGACTTTCCCTAAACCGATCTGTCTTGATAAAGAAGAATAAGCTCCTAACAATAACTGCTGTCCTGTTTGTCCAGCCGCATAAAAAGTACGCTGTACCTGTGTACCTCCAAAAGAACGGTTGTCAAGCATTCCGCCGTAATCACGGGCAAAAGGAACTCCCTGAGCCACACACTGGTCGATGATGTTTCCAGAAACTTCAGCTAAACGGTGAACGTTTGCTTCACGTGCTCTGTAATCCCCTCCTTTAATTGTATCATAAAACAAACGGAAAGTACTGTCACCATCATTCTGGTAATTTTTTGCCGCATTGATACCTCCTTGTGCAGCGATTGAGTGCGCACGGCGTGGAGAATCCTGATAGCAAAATGCTTTTACGTTATAACCCATTTCGGCAAAAGACGCAGCTGCAGAAGCTCCAGCCAATCCAGTTCCTACTACGATAATATCTATTTTTGGTCGGTTGTTTGGAGCAACTAACCTTAAGTGGTCTTTATAATCAGTCCATTTTTGGGAAATGTGACCTTCTGGTATTTTAGAATCTAACTTCATTATAGATTGATATTAATTATTTATAAAATGATGAAATAATGCAATGAAAATAAATCCAAAAGGAACTATGATTGCAAATGCATAACAGATTTTATGCAATGACTTCCCAATTTTATTGTCGAATCCTACAGATTGCAGAGAGGAAGTGAAACCATGCCAAAGGTGTAATGCCAATAATACAAAAGCAACTACATACAATCCTGTACGAACCGGGCTTTCAAATTTGGCAACTAATTCATGATAATATCTTGTTTCGTCAATTGAATTAACCTCTACGTATTTATAAAGCATTTCATGAAACCAGAAATCGTACATGTGCAGTCCTAAAAATGCCAAGACTACCAGACCCGAAATAATCATGTTTCTGGATGCCCATGAAGCATTTGCTGCTCCATCATACTTAACGTAAGCCACTGGCCTAGCTTTTCTGTTTTTCAATTCCAGGACGAATCCCATAACAAAGTGAAAAACAACTCCAGCAACCAATACAGGCTGCATAACAAATTGTATTAAAGGGTTATAACCCATGAAATGTGACATCGCATTGAAAGAACTCTCACTAAAAACAGATACGAAATTAATAAAGAAGTGAAGCGATAGAAACGAAATCAAAAAAAGTCCTGAAAGCGCCATAGCTACTTTTTTAGCTATCGACGACTTCAACATTGCAGATTTTGCCATAATGATATAAATATTATATTTTTTTAAAAAGTCGAACAAATTTAGGCTAATTGAGAAAGAATTACAACCAAATATGCAATTTTACTTCGCAATTTATAATCATTTTAAAGTACGTAAAAAATACGTATTAAATACTTATAAAAATACGTAGTTTTTGTTTTTTTATAACAAATTGTAATCGATTACATGTCTAAGAAAATATAGTTTCTGAAATTAAATGATAAAAATCAGCTGTCAGCTGAAATTTAAGTATTAAAATGAAACACCAAATTAGATTTCGCTGACAAAAGACACAAAAACTGATAATTTTATAATACAAAACAAGATTTACAGCTTATTCACTAAAAATTGTAAAAGGCTCATTTTATAACCCCTAAAAAATTGTATTTCCCCCAAAGCAATTTTAACTTTACGGCCTTAAATTTTATACATGAAAACTGGAATTGACGCTATTGCATTTGATGTTGCCAAACTGCATTTACCCATAAAAACTTTAGCCGCTGCTAGAAATATAGAACCCGAAAAACTCGAAAAAGGATTAGGTTTATTAAAAATGACTTTGCCAGACACCCATCAGGATACTGTAGTTTTTGGTGCTAATGCTTTGACCAAGCTAATTCTGGATAACAACATCAAGCTAGAGGAAATTGCCCGGATATATGTTGGAACCGAAAGTGCTGTTGATAATTCTAAACCTGTCAGCTCTTTTTTGATTGCATTAATGGAACAAAAATTTGGCCAAGGCAGTTTATCAGAATGTGATGTTGTCGATTTTACTTTCGCCTGTATTGGCGGTGTAGATGCCATGCAGAACTGCCTTGACTTTGTCCAGCTGAATCCTGCCAAAAAAGCAATTGTAGTCACAACAGACTTTGCCAAATACGACTTAAATTCTACTGGAGAGTACACGCAGGGCGCTGGCGCAGTTGCCATGCTGATTACTGCTAACCCGCGAATTATCTCTTTTGAAAATCACTGGGGTGTGAGCACCAAGGGAGTTTTTGATTTCTTTAAGCCTTACAGAACGATTTCTAAAAGCGAAATCACAGGGAATTCAAACAACGAATCCTGGTTTGATAATCTGGAGGCTGAGATTGAAATTCACAAAGACCAGCCCGTTTTTGACGGCCAGTATTCGAACCAATGCTATATGAACCGTACCAGGGAAGCTTATTTTTCATTCAAAAAGATAAAAAACACTCAGGAAACAGTTTACAGCAATTGGAGAAGTATTGTAATGCATTTGCCGTATGCTTTTCAAGGGCGAAGAATGTTATCTGAAATTTATGCACTGGATGCATCCACGCCAATTGTATCTGGTAATGAAGATGCTTCCGAGTACCAAAATAAACTGAAGGAAATCAGTAAATCGGATGATTATAAAACATTTGTTTCCGAGAAATTACAGCCTGCAGAACTGGCTTCTTCATTAATCGGGAATTTATATACCGGTTCTATCTTTATGGGACTGCTTTCTACTCTGGCTCATTTTTATGATACCAAAAAAGAAATAACAAATGAAAAATTCGGTTTTCTGGCCTATGGCAGCGGATCGAAATCGAAAGTTTTTGAGGGAACTATCCAGTCTGAGTGGAAATCGGCTTTAACGAATGTCAATCTTTTTGAAACATTAGAAAATAGTGCTGAGATTGATTTTGAAACTTATGAAAAATTACATAAAAAAGAACAGAAACAAAGTATCCAAGAGCCTAAAAACGAATGGATTCTTGACAGAATAGAATCAGAAATCCCTACTTTAATTGGAGCCCGTTATTATAAATGGGCTGATTAATTTTTCTTTTATAACACAGCAAAATGCCACAATGGAATTATTCTGTTGTGGCATTTTATTTTTTGAGACTTAACAGGTTTTTAAAACCTGTTAGGTCTTTCGTCTTATTTAATGTTTTTTTTTAATGAAAGCAAAAAAGCGAAATTCCTTCCTTTAGCCCCGATGGGAGCGGAAATCCTTGTGGGCTGGGGTTCAGCCCGCAAGATTATAGCGGACAGCGGGATCCATGCCTGCTAAAATGCCTACTCTTTCTGCTCCAAAAAATTAACAGTTAAACTCCTGTCTTTTTTAAATCTCGGCTATAAAAATCTTAAAAAAATCACACAAACATCTATTTCCGTTAAAAAGTTATTATTTTTGAAAATTCAATACCCAAATTCGTTTTCTTATGAAATATCATCAAATTGACCGTGCTCTTTTTGTGAAAAACAGAGCAAAATTCATGGCCGCTATGAAACCTAATAGTGTGGCTGTTTTTAATTCTAACGATATTTATCCAGTTTCTGCAGACAGCACTCTGCCATTTGCACAGCATCGCGATATATTTTATCTGTCGGGCGTAGATCAGGAGGAAAGTATTTTGCTGCTTTTTCCAGATGCTCCGTATGAGAACCAAAGAGAAATTTTATTCCTGAAAGAAACCAGTGAGCATATTGCTATTTGGGAGGGCGAAAAACTGACCAAAGAACGCGCTTTTGAAGTTTCGGGAATTAAAACGGTTTATTGGCTTCAGGATTTCGAGAAAATACTGAACGAAATGATGACGTATGCCGATACGATGTACATTAACACTAACGAACATTACCGCGCGAGTTTAGAAACTGAAACCCGTGAGGCGCGTTTTGTTAAGTGGTGGAAAGAAAAGTATCCAGCGCATCAGGTGGCCAAAAGTAACCCAATCTTGCAGCGCCTTCGTTCGGTAAAAGAATCTGAAGAGATAGATTTGATTCAGAATGCCTGTAATATTACTGAAAAAGGTTTCCGCAGATTATTGTCATTTGTAAAACCAAACGTAACCGAATATGAAATTGAGGCCGAATTAATCCACGAATTTATCCGTAACCGCTCTAAAGGTTTTGCTTACACTCCGATTATTGCTTCTGGAAATAATGCTAATGTACTGCATTATATAGAAAACAACCAGCAATGCAAAGCGGGTGATTTAGTATTACTGGACGTTGCCGCCGAATATGCTAATTATTCAAGTGATTTAACCAGAACAATTCCAGTTTCGGGACGCTATTCTGACAGACAGAAAGCGGTTTATAATGCAGTTCTAAGAGTAAAAAACGAAGCCTCAAAAATGCTTACTCCGGGAACGCTCTGGAAACAATATCATGTAGAAGTTGGTAAAATCATGACTTCGGAATTGCTTGGTCTGGGATTAATAGACAAAGCCGATGTGCAGAATGAAAACCCGGATTGGCCGGCTTACAAAAAATATTTCATGCATGGGACTTCGCACCACATGGGCTTGGACACGCACGATTACGGACTGCTGCACGAACCAATGAAAGCCAATATGGTTTTTACCGTGGAACCTGGGATTTATATTCCGGCCGAAGGTTTCGGGATCCGTCTTGAAGATAATGTGGTTGTTCAGGAAAAAGGAGAGCCTTTTAACTTAATGCGGAACATACCGATTGAGGCGGAAGAAATTGAGAGCCTGATGAATTCTTAATTTGATAGAAAATAGCATATAGATTTTAGATAATAGACGGCTTGCGGTAATGCGAGCCGTTTTTTTGTTCCATGAAAAAAATAGTTATTAGTACAAAATATCCAGACATCTAGCACATCTGACCATTTACAGGTCATACCACCACAAAACAGCTATATACCTATGCATAAATACCCCTTTTACCCCTGATAACACCCCCATAACACCCCCTAAAGCTACCTATAACAATCCCTAAACCTACCCAAAACAATCCCTAAACCCCCCTATAACAATCCCTATACCCACATATAACAATCCCTATACCTACCCAAAACAACCCCTAAACCCCCCTATAACAATCCCTATACCCACATATAACAATCCCTATACCTACCCAAAACAACCCCTAAACCCCCCTATAACAATCCCTATACCTACCTATAACAATCCCAATACCTACCCAAAACAACCCCTAAACCAACCTATAAAAATCCCTAAGTCTGCCATTTATAGTAAGTTATACCATAACAAAACAGATATATACCTGTGCATAAGCATCTTTGGTTAAAACTCCTTTCTGCAATTCAACAAAATTTAACCATTCAATTGTAACATTCTAAATTCATTCCCGACTCATCATAAAATCAAAACACAGAAATCATGCAAGCACACGAAATAGATTATCAGATATTTGGGGAAGAAATGCAGTATGTCGAAATAGAGCTGGATCCTCAGGAAATTGTTATTGCCGAAGCAGGCAGTTTCATGATGATGGAAAACAACATCCAGATGGAAACCATTTTTGGCGATGGTTCACAACAGCAGGGTTCGGGTGGTTTGTTTGGCAAGCTTTTAAACGCAGGAAAAAGGGTCCTTACAGGCGAAAGCCTGTTCATGACGGCATTCCTAAACCAAGGAAATACCAAAAGCAAAGTTTCGTTTGCCTCACCATATCCGGGAAAAATCCTTCCTATCGATTTAACGCAGTTTCAAGGTAAATTTATCTGCCAGAAAAGCTCTTTTTTATGCGCTGCCAAAGGCGTTTCGGTTGGGATCGAATTCTCCCAAAAACTAGGCCGAGGTCTTTTTGGCGGTGAAGGTTTTATTATGCAGAAGATAGAAGGAGACGGAATGGCATTCGTACATTCTGGCGGAACAATGGCTAAAAAAGAATTGGCTCATGGCGAAGTGCTGAAAGTAGATACGGGCTGTATCATTGGTTTTACCAAAGATGTAGATTATGATATTGAATTCATTGGCGGTATCAAGAATTCACTTTTTGGCGGCGAAGGCTTGTTTTATGCTACTTTGCGAGGTCCTGGAACGGTTTATATTCAATCCTTGCCATTCTCTAGATTGGCTGACAGAATCATCGCATCGGCACCAAGGTCAGGCGGAAACAGCCGTGACGAAGGAAGCTTGCTTGGCGGTATAGGGAATCTTCTGGATGGGGATAATCGATTTTAATATTTATAAATTGAATTATAAACGGCTTTCAGAGATGGGAGCCGTTTTTTGATATTATATAACGAACTTTATGATTCATCTTTGGTAGCGCGTACCAGGCTAATGCCTGAGGTAAAAAACACAACTCCAAGTATTCCGTAAATAATTAAAGATTTAATATCTCTAGTTTCGCCAGATGTGTCAGCAAATATAACTGCTGTATATATAAGTCCAACAATTCCAAGAATTGTAAGCAGTCCTCCGAATAATCTTTTTAGATTCATAATTTTTGTTTTTAAGGTACCTAACAAAATTATATCCGAATACGTTTTTAGCTGTTATACAATTGTTTACAAAAATTATATTATTTACAGAAAAAGCATTCAGCTGTTTCATAAAAGAAGAATTTATATTTCTTAGAAACTTCAGATTTTAGCATTAATTTTGCCTCAAGCTTACATTAATATGAATCAACTTCTCTACAAAAACACCCAAATATCCTATACTGATACCGGAAAAGGAACAACAGTAGTCTTACTTCATGGTTTTCTAGAAAACAAAACCATGTGGGATTTTTATGTTTCAGAACTGAGCAAAAAAAACAGAATCATAACGATCGATTTATTAGGGCACGGCAAAACCGAAAGCTTGGGCTACATCCAAACCATGGAAGAAAATGCCGATGTGGTTCACGAAGTTTTATCCAGATTAAAGATTAGAAAAGCAATTCTTGTGGGACATTCCATGGGAGGTTATATTGCTTTGGCCTTCGCCGAATTGTATCCTGAAAAAATGAAAGGACTGGTATTGCTCAATTCCACCTCAAAAGAAGACAGTCCCGAAAGAAAGAAAAACAGGGATCGCGCCATCAAAGCTGTCAAGAAAGATTATGAAACTTTCATCCGATTGTCTATTTCGAATTTGTTCAGCGAAGACAATAGAGAAAAATTAATTACAGAAATCGAGCAGGTAAAAATTCAGGCTTTAAAAACGCCTCTGCAGGGAATTGTGGCTTCTCTCGAAGGAATGAAAATCCGAAAAGACAGAGAGTTTCTGCTTCATACAACCTCCTATCCAAAATTATTAATTTTAGGAAAAAAAGACCCTGTTCTCAATTATGAAGAAAATCTCGAGCAAATAAAAGGCACCGATGTTGAACTGGTCACTTTTGGTGATGGTCATATGAGTTCTATTGAAAACCAGGAAGAATTACTGAGTGTTTTAACTGATTTTTTTAGAAGAATTTAGAGCATCCCGTCTTTCAGATATCCTTTTTCTATCAATTCTTCTTTGCGAAGCAGATGGTGTGCTTTGGCTTCTTTGAGCAGAATTAATTTGGTAGACACTTTGATTACATTTTCATAATTATGATCCGAAATGATAATTCCTTTGATTTTTGAATTCTCCATTATCAATTCATTTACCTTTTCGACCATCAAAGGAGACAGGCCATTATAAGGTTCATCGAGCAGAACAAATTTTGAAGAATTATAAAGAATGATTTTAATTTCTAAATAACGTAATTCCCCTCCAGACAAATGGGCAACTTTCTTTTCCAGCATAGTGCCAATCATTTCATCTGCACAAAATTCCAGCAACTTCTCCTTAGAAACAGAGAGCTGAATCGCTTTTTTAACTGAAAATGTTTTTGGAATACAATTATCCTGAGGCAGGTAACTAATTTCAGCAAATAAATCTTTGGTCTTTGTTTTGACATGGCCGTCAACTCGCACAAACTTAAAATCGGCAGATTCTATTCCGAAAATAATTTTTAACAAAGTTGACTTTCCTGAGCCATTTCTGCCCAAAAGTCCAATGACATCATTTGTTTCGCACTTTAGATACACATCTGACAATATGTTTTTATTATCAAAAGTTTTCTGAACGCTGTCTATCTCCAATAAATGCTTTTTCAAAACAGTAGTTTTATCAGATTAAAAACACATACAGAAATGACTAAAAAAACAAATGTAAAACACCAAGAAGAAATCCAAAGCTGTAATCTGGAAATTTGATTGTTATAAAAAAACACGTATTCATTTTTAGAATTAACTTCCTTGAAAAGCAGACTTAAGACAAAACCAAAACTGAGAATCGAATAGTTAAAAGCGATAAGCCCTCCAAAAAGAAAAACAAAAAAACTAGCCGCAAGATTAATCACAATTGTACTTTTGAAAAATTCAAATAAGTTAAGCCACTTTTTACTCATTGTCTTATACAATTTTCTCTTCAAAAGGAACTGTTGCATCTAGTATTTCTGCCAGCAATAGTACAATTTGTTCCAAGTAATTAGATTGTATTTCATTGTTGATAACAGCAGTACTTTCGCTATTTTCCTTAAAATTAAAAGGCAGAAAACCCGATTTTAAATTTTTAAAAGATATGATTCCAGCTTCAATGGGTTTGCCATTTGCATTGTCTTCATACATATAAGCGTAAGCCAAAACCTGAATGATTTTATCATTTTTAATATCATCCGTTAATCCTTTCCAAGATTTAAGAGTAACATTTGTTTTTTCAACTTTACCCGTTTTGTAGTCAATAATTCTGATTATTCCGTTGCGTTCTTCAATTCTGTCAACATTTCCTTTTATCAAAACAGGAAAAGGCAAACTTGGATGTTCGACTATTCTTTCGAATGTTTTTTCGAGTTCTAAAATCTTTATAGCATCGCCATTTCCTAGACTTTCCAATTCTACTTTCAGGAAATTCAAAACATTTCGCTTTGCCACTTCAAAAGCCAAAAGATTTCTTCCCTTTTTGATTTCACCTTCTTTGTAAACCAATTTAAACTGAATCAAAACCTCAGAATCAATTCGCTTGATACAATTTTGAATATCAGTTTCCGAAATAAATTTGCCAATAAAGGGCTCATATAAAACCCGTAAAGTCTCGTGAATAATAGTCCCCAAAGTATTCAAAGCGATATTCTCCTCAACCTCTTCGACTTCACTAATCCGCAAAATCTTCTGAAAATAAAACTGAATAGGATTTCGTATATAACTCGTTAATGCCGAAGGAGAAAAACCTTTTTCTGCAATTTCCCTTAAACGCAACATCACCTTTTCCGATTTTGGAATCACCATTGGTGAATAGGCAGTGTCCGGCAAAACAGCATTATAAATTTCGTGAGTTAAATTGTGATTAGGCTGTTTTTCAACTTCTAATTGAGTGATAAAACGGCTTTTTTCGCCTGCGTCCAGTCCATCACTTTCGGTGTTATAAAGCAGATAAATATTTTTGGCACGCTGCAGTAAATGATAAAAGTGATAAGTATAAATAGCATCCTTTTCTTTGAAGGTAGGCAAGCCCAACTCTCGCTTTACATCATAAGGAATAAAAGAGTTTTGGGATTTTCCTGCTGGAAATTTCCCCTCATTCATAGAGGTAATAATAACTGTTTCAAAATCCAAAACCCTGCTTTCAAGAACGCCCATGATCTGGAGACCATTTAAAGGCTCCCCTTCAAATGAAACCTCAGCTAAGTCAATTACTTGTTTATAAATCGCATGCAGCGTATCTATTGTATCAATTTCTTTGTGAAGGGAATAGTAATTAATGAGTTTATTAATCACTTTAAAAATGGCATAGACGAAAGCTTTAGTTATTTTTTCTTCCTCATTCTCATTGCTTAAATTATTTTTGATCTTTAGCAGCAAACTTGAAATTATCTCTAATACAGCAAGAGAACCATTCTCCCATTTTTGAAATAGAAGCAAAAATAAATCACTGGTGTTTTCATTTAATTCCAATAATTTGCTATGGCTGATAAAGGTGTAATTATTTTTATTTATAATCCCTACCAAAACACTCGTCTTGGCATAAGGCTCAATCAGAGGATGAGTCAGGATATCCAATACATCTTTATAATAAAAAACATAATTACTATTGCTTCTTGATAATGCATTGGTATGCATTTTGAACAATTTAGCAATCAAGATTTGAACGGGATTGTTTTTGCTGGAATACCCCATAGTAATATTCAAAGCTCCAACAGTATTAGGCAAAGAATACAAAAGTGGAATTAACAAATTCTCTTCTCCTAATACAATGGCAACTTTGTCCAATGTGGCAGTTGGATTTTCAACATTGATTTCTTCAATAATACTTCCAGCTATTTTAGCCTGACCTATTGTTTTTGGAGTTCCTATAACCTGTATATTTTTCGATGCAGAGAACTCATCTACAATCCATTCGAACGGATGAGATTTATAATGCTTCCAGCTTTTTTTAAAACGACGCAAAAACAAACCTGCATCATGATAAGGATCATTTAAAAATGTCTGATCAGCATCCCAGTATATTTTTGCTGAATCAAGACTTATAAGATGTTGAATGATTTTTTCTTCTGATGCGTTCAAAGCGTTAAACCCGGCAAAAACAAATTGCTTTCCTAAAAAAGATTTGGAAAAAATTTCGGCATTTTTAACCGCCTCTCTGTAAATCAATCCCTGATAGCCAATTCCTTTTTTTAGTAAATGCTCATAAAGAGATTGATAATATTTAGGTAATAATTTCCAAAAATCAATATAGCTTTCAAGTAACTGAGTTTTATTTTCGACTTCAATACCCCATTTCTTTATATCCTCTATATCTTTCAAGTATGATAAAACATAGTGTGGATCTAATAAATAACGGTCAATTTCATTAAAATCCTGAAGAAGGGTTTTTGCCCAATTGGCAAAAAGCTCAAACGACTGCTGATTTTTTTTTTCAGTGATAGACAGATAGACTTCATAAAATTCAAAAAGTAATTCAATAGGATCAATTGCTCTTATTCCAGCAATATTTTGAACAAAGTCTTCAATACTAATAATTTCAGGCGAGAATATATTTTCCTCAGTTTTCGTTTTTAATGCTTCAATGAGAAATATTTTTGCTCGCTTATTTGGCAGAACAATTATTGTATCAACTAATGAACTTTTATAATCGGTAATTATAACCGCTGCAATTTTATCTAAAAAAGAAATATTTGTCATTTTATAAATATAAAAAAAGCCATTCAATTAAGAATGGCTTTTAAAAATTATTTAGATAATAGATTACAATTTACCTTCGTATACTGTTCCTATGTGTCTAATTTCAGTTCTTCTGTTAAGAGCTCTACCTTCTTTAGTTTTGTTAGAAGCTACTGGTTTAGTTGAACCATAACCAGCTGAAGTTAAGTTAGCAGGGTTAACACCTTTTTCAATTAACTTGTCCATAACAACTTTAGCTCTATCTTCAGATAGTTTTTGATTTACTTTAACGCTACCAGTATTATCTGTGTGGCCTTCTATAGCAAATTTAGCATTAGGATAGTTTTTAAGAATTTCTTTAATTGCTTCCAATCTACCATCTGTAGCTCCTTTATCAGCAGTAGCTAATATAGCTTTACCAGTTACAAAGTATACTGCTCTAGCTTGAACTTTAAGATCTTGTAATACTTGCTCAGTTACTTCTGGACATCCTTTGTTACTAGCAGGACCAGGTACAGTAGGACAAGCATCTTGTTTGTCAATTACACCATCTTTATCAGAATCTAATTCAGGACATCCTCCGTTTGAAGCTGGACCAGCAACTGTAGGACATTTATCTGAAGCATCAGTTACACCATCACCATCTGTATCAGGACAACCTTGGAATTGTTTTAAACCTGCAACTGAAGGACAAGCATCATCTGGATCAGCTACACCGTCTCCATCTGTATCTGCACAACCTTGGAATTCAGCAGTACCAGCAACAGTAGGACATTTATCTTTAGAATCTTCGATACCATCAGCATCAGTATCAGGACAACCGTTGAATTGTTTTAAACCTGCAACATCTGGACAAGCATCATCTTTGTCATAAATTCCATCTCCATCAGTATCTTTAGCACCAAACTTGAATGTAAGACCTGCAGAATATTGTGTGTAAGAAGGTGCATCTGGAGTGTTTGTACCAGAATATACTCTATCTCCAAAAGATTTTTTGTAAGTTCCTAACAATGAAAGACCAACATTTTCAGTAAACCAAACATTCAGTCCAACTCCTGGGTTAACTGTACCATAGCTCTCATCTCCTAAGAAAGTATAACCAGCACCAACACTTAATGTAGGCTCTAATACTTTAGATTTGATTAATTCCATGAAACTATAAGTAGCAGTTGCATCAATACCATAGTACATTAAATCTCCAGGATTTACTGCAGCATAGTCATTAGGTCCATCCCAAGTTTTTCCTGGCACAGGCACAACAAATTTATCAATTTGATTAATAGAACCTGTAAGACCTACTATAAAACCACTCCCTACGTATCTAGAAACGTTAATATAAGAAACTGAAGGAAGAATATTCCAGTTGTCGCTTACTTTAAATGGCTGGTCAAATTGACTTGGAAAGCCATCACCAGCACTAGATCTGTAGTCAACCGCGTTTACTCCAAAACCGACTGCCCATTTATTGTTACTGTCCTGTGCTTGAGAGTTCAATCCCATCACCATTGTTACAGCAACTAAAAGTTTGTTAAGATGTTTCATACCTTGTTATTTTAATTACAATTAGTTAATTTGAAACAAAAATAGGACGATTTTCTGTAACATCAAAATAAATTGTTAAATAAAACACTCATCAAATATAAAATTTAACAATTATATTACAGCAAGTCTCTTACCGACAGCTACAAAAGCATTTATTGTTTTATCCAAATGATCTTTTGTATGAGCAGCCGACAATTGCACTCTTATCCTTGCTTTATCCTTAGGAACAACTGGAAAAAAGAACCCAATCACATATACTCCTTCCTTTAATAACTCATTAGCCATAGTTTGTGCCAATTTTGCATCATACAACATAACCGGTACAATCGCCGAATCTCCTTCTACTATGTCAAAACCGGCTTTTTTCATTCCTTCTTTAAAATAATTGGTATTCCATTCTAATTTATCCCTTAAGACCGTATCTCTTTCCAATAACTCAAAGACCTTTATGGAAGCTCCTACGATTGCTGGAGCCAAAGAATTGGAAAACAAATAGGGTCTTGAACGCTGACGTAATAATTCAATTATTTCTTTTTTGGCAGTAGTATATCCACCCATTGCTCCTCCCAATGCTTTTCCTAAAGTCCCTGTAATGATATCCACACGGCCCATAACGCCTTTTGCTTCAAGCGTACCTTTGCCTGTTGCTCCTATGAAGCCTGCAGCATGACATTCATCAACCATAACCAGAGCATCATATTTATCTGCTAAATCACAAATCTTATCCAATAGAGCCACTACTCCGTCCATAGAAAAAACGCCATCAGTAACTATTATTTTGAAACGCGCTCCAGATTCATTTGCCTTAATTAATTGCTGTTCCAAATCCTCCATATTGCTGTTCTCATAACGATAGCGGGCCGCTTTACACAAACGTACACCATCTATGATAGAAGCATGATTCAAACTATCAGATATAATCGCATCATTTTCTCCAAACAATGGCTCAAAAACCCCTCCATTTGCATCAAAAGCCGCAGCGTATAATATAGTATCTTCTGTACCATAGAAATCAGCTATCTTTTTTTCCAGTGTTTTATGAATATCCTGTGTTCCACAAATAAAACGCACAGATGACATTCCAAAACCATGTGTATCCATCGCATCTTTAGCTGCCTGAATAACCTCAGGGTGTGAAGAAAGCCCCAGATAATTATTGGCACAAAAATTTAAAACTTTTTCTCCCGTAGAAATGGTTATTTCTGCACCCTGAGGCGAAGTAATTATTCTTTCTTTTTTAAAAATTCCATTTTCTTCAATAGCTCGAAGTTCTGATTGCAAGTATTCCTGAATTTTACCGTACATTATTTTCTGTTTTTAAATCCTAAAGTTATCAATATACAAAATTCTAACTTAATAGAGTGATTTTGTTTGTTTTTTACAAATGTACTACATCGATTTCGACTCCTATATAAACAAGCGATTTTTTTATCACCCGAAAACCCATCTTCTCAATAGCATTTTGATAATTTTCTAATTGATATTTATATTTCGAATTATGAACACCCGTTTTATAGTCCAACAAAAAAGCTTCCTTGACTTTATTGATTACTATTCGATCAGGTTTAATAGTGCCTGCCTCTTTTTGAATTATCGTTTTCTCATTCAAAACTTCATTTCCATCAGCGAAATACTCTGCCAAATCTTGATGATTTATTATTTTAAGAATAGCCTCTGCGACTGCCTCTTTCTGTAACATTGTAATCAACCCATTTTCAATAGCTCTGTTAATTGCCAAATCCACATCATTTTTTGTAGTTATAAAAGAAAGAATCTCATGTATAACATTCCCAAATTCAATTGCTTCCTGTTGATGTGTCCCCCACATTAGTGCCTCTTTCTGTGCAATTTTTATATTCTTTGGATTCATCACCTCCGAAACAATAGGAATGTTTTTTGTCATATCAATATACTTCTTATGTATTGATAATTTTTCGGGATTCCCAAATGGATATTCGATTATATTTTCATCATAAATTTCTTTTTGAATTAAGTATTTTATAAAAAAGGATGCCATATTACTTGGATATTCTCCATCTTTCCTCGGCTTTACATTTTGAGAGATAACATATAATTGCTCTTCTGCCCTTGTCAAAGCAACGTACAATACATTTATATTATCCAATAATTCTTCTTGCTTTTTTAAATTATAAACCAAAGAAGCTTCTTCACCAAATTCTTCAATTGCGCTACTATTATCGACTAGCACTTTTGGCATATCCAAATCTTGTTCCTCAGAATTAAGCCATAGCTTGTCTTTTGGTTTTCTGTTATAATCTTCTTCTGCAAAAGGCATAATCACAACTGGAAATTCCAAACCTTTTGATTTATGAATAGTCATTATTCGTACAGCATTAGTCCCTTCGGGAGAAGGAATGCTGAATTTTTCAGAGTTTTTGTCCCAATAATTTAAAAAATCTGAGATTCCAGCCTGATTGCTAACATCTCTTTCTAAAACCAAATCAAGAAAATATTGAACATAAGCGGTTCCCGAAGGCAATAGCCCCAAACTATCATTGGTTTTTAGAAATTTTGAAATGATAATTTCTACAGCTTCATACAATGATTTCTTTCTGATGTTTTCAAAAGAGAGTTCTATATTACAATTCTCAAGCCATTTTTCGAAAACCATTTCCTCTTTTTTATCCATCCCTTCCGCAATAAAATCATGAACAGGCAATTGATTTTGCTTGTTTTGAGCCAAGTACTGCAAAAAATTAGCCTTTGACTCCAAATCGGAACTATTTTTTAAATACCTTAATATATGAATAATTAATCGGACTTCGGTAGCGTTTTGAATCATCAAGGTTTCTGAAGACAAAAGAGGAATGCCTTGCTCCGTTAAATAATTGGCAACAGCAACTCCCTGACTTCTTTTTCGGGTGAGAATTACAATATCCTTATATTCAAAACCGGTTTGAATGACTTTTTGAATAGTATTTAAGGTTGCCAAAACATATTGTTCGGTTTTATCCAAGACTTCTTCATCTCCTTCCTGTTCTTCAATTTGTGGCAAAAAAGAAATATTTACATAACCTCCAATTTTATCATTTATCTTTTGATGACTATGATTTTCATACAAATCCTTATAATCAGCATTATTGAATTCGCTGGATAACAATTTAAAAAAATCATTATTAAATTCGATTACCTGTGAATAACTACGGTAATTCTTGTCTAAATGTTCCAATTTTTTATCAGGATTGCTGAAAGGATTTTGGTCTTTACTTAATTCGATAAACTGTTCTGCTTTTCCGCCACGCCATCTGTAAATGGATTGTTTGGGATCGCCCACAATCATCAACGTTCCTTTTTGTCCTAAATCGTCTTGACCGGCAAGCGCATTATCGATGAGGGGAATCAAATTTTGCCACTGCATTTGCGAAGTATCCTGAAATTCATCTATAAAAAAGTGACGATAGCGCTCGCCCAATCGTTCATATATAAAAGGAGCTGGCTGATTTTGAATTTCACGATGGATAATAGCATTGAACTCTGTTATTGAGAGAATGTTTTGTTCACTTTGAATTTTCTCCAATTCATTACTGACCGTATTTAACAGTGACAAGGGAGTAATATTTCTCAAGAATGCCTTGTAGAAATTTCGTTTTTCAAAATTTTTATATATTTCAGCAAGGCTTAGCAATAAATCAGGAATCAGGTTTTCGATTATAACTCTATCTTTTGCCGTTTTATTGATTGCAATATCTTCAAACTCACGAAACATTTTATTCTTTGAGTTGAATCTACCCTCTGCGATGCTTTGAAGATGATTTGGAAAAGTTCCTCTTGAAAATGACTTTAAGTCGATTGCATTCGTATCAATCATTTGTAAAAGTGTTTTGGCAAGAGTTGCATTTTGTTCTTCCAAATCCTTGCAAACTTGTAATAGTTTTTCTTTTACAACAATAAAATCACTTATTGATTTATCATGAAAATGAAGAATCTCATTTCGGTTATTTTCGTTGAGCACTAATTTTCCGGTTTCCAGAATTTCACGGGAAATGTCCCAAGATTTATCATCGTCGGTTTTTTCTATGGTAAAATCTACTAACAGCTTTGTTAAAATATCATCATCGCCAGCTTTGGCAATAATGGCATCAACGGCTTCAATCAGAAGATTTTCGGTATCCAGACTCACTTCAAAAGTCATTGGCAAACCCAAATCGTGAGCAAAAGCACGAATAACCTTGTGCGTAAATTTATCAATAGTAGAAATATCAAAAGCAGCATAATTATGAATTATGTGTTTAATAATCTGCTGTGACTTGGTTTTGATCTGGATAATCGAAAGCTGTGTTTCCCTAGCCAAATCCTGCATTAAATCCTGTGCTTTTTTTGTAGGTTCCTCTTTGGCAAATTCAGACAGACTGCCCACGATTCTGCTTTTCATTTCGTGAACCGCCTTGTTGGTAAACGTAATGGCGAGAATGTTTCGATAAGCATCATTCTTTTGTGCCGTCAGAATAATTTTCAGGTATTCTTTGACAAGAGCGTATGTTTTTCCGGAACCTGCCGAAGCATCGTAAATAGCGAAAGAAGGTCTTTCCATATTTTAAGTCTATATTTATTTTGAAAACAAATCCTGTTGAATTACAGCGGGAAACAGCTCCTTATTGCAATGATTTTAATAATTTTAATTTCTATCATCATTTTATTTGATGAAATTATAACTAAATAGAATTTTCAATTCCAAAGTTAAATGTTTAAATTTGAATAATTTTATAAATCATTAAACAACTATATTATGGCTTTTGAATTACCACAATTACCTTATGCGTATGACGCATTAGAACCACATATTGATGCGCGTACAATGGAAATCCACCATACAAAACATCACAATGCTTACACTACAAACTTGAATGCTGCAATTGCGGGAACAGATTTGGAAGGAAAAACTATTGAAAATATCTTGATAAACCTGGATAAAGCAAATGCTGCAGTTCGCAATAATGGTGGTGGTTTTTACAACCACAACTTATTTTGGACTGTTATGTCTCCAGACGGAGGCGGATTGCCAACTGGTGAATTACTAGAGGCAATTGAAAGCTCTTTTGGAACTTTTGAAGAATTTAAAGCAAAATTTGCTAAAGCCGGGGCTACACAATTTGGTTCAGGATGGGCTTGGTTATGTGTACAAAAAGGAGGAAAACTTGAAGTATGCGGAACACCAAACCAAGACAATCCATTAATGCCTGAAACAGGATGTGGAGGCACTCCAATTTTAGGAATGGATGTCTGGGAGCATGCTTACTACTTAAACTACCAAAACAGAAGACCAGATTATATTGAAGCTTTTTTTAATGTAATTAACTGGACAGAAGTATCTAGACGTTTTGCTTTAGAGAAATAATTTTTTAGAGAAAAGACGGACTTGATTGTCCGTCTTTTTTTATGATTTTTAGTTTTACTTTTCTTTATTCTGTAATCTATCTTCTTCCTCTATAAAATAAAAAAGGTGAAATGTTACTTTCACCCTTTTTGCCCCAAATCTACCATAAACTTAACCTACTAAAAATTATGGTAGTCAAATATACATTGAAATTATTCATTTATATATTTTTTTCGATAAAAAGCTTATAAAATCGTTTAAAGTATAAATACTTGATTTTCAACACTTTTTGATATCATTTGTCAAAAAACTTAATTATGAACGGAATCACAAAATTAACCTTAAAAAATAAAAAAGGTGAAATGTTACTTTCACCTTTTTTGCCCCAAATCTACCATAAACTTAACCTACTAAAAATTATGGTAGCCAAATGTACATTGAAATTAATGATCTATATATTATTTTCGATGAATGTACTATAAAATCGTTTAAGAGATAATCAACTGTAATTCAATAAGTTTTATTTCAATTATTTGCTCATGAAATAAAAAAAAGACAAAACTGAGTTTTTTCCAATAAAAAAGGTGAAATATTACTTTCACCCTTTTTGCCCCAAATCTACCATAAACTTAACCTACTAAATTATGGTAGAACAAATATACTTTAGCAGTAATGTTTTAAAAAATAAATTCGATAAAATACCTACATACTCGATAATCGACAATTCTGCTTAATAAGCTCTTGCATCCTTACCTTCATAAAAATTCATGAAGGCCCTATTAACCACACGATTACCTCCTGGAGTTGGATAATCCCCAGTAAAGTACCAGTCTCCTAAATTTTTTGGACAAGCTGTATGTAAATCTTCTACTGTTTGGAAAATAATCTTTACTTCTGCGTTAATATCTGATGAACTAAGCATTTCGGCAATCTTATCTGAGATTTCCTGAGAAGTGAAAGAATCATATATTGCAGTGACATAATTCACAACATCAGTATCATGATAGTTTTCCTGTGCTTTACATTTAGCATAGACCTCATCAACAATATGATACATGTTTCTTTCTTTCAACAGTTCTAAGGCTGCTCTAAAGGCAACTAAACCTTCCAGTTTCGCCATATCAATTCCATAGCAGTCAGGAAAACGTATCTGCGGTGCAGAAGAAACTATTACAATTCTTTTGGGCTTTAAACGATCCATCATCTTTATGATACTCATTTTAAGAGTTGTCCCTCTTACAATACTGTCATCAATAATAACAAGATTGTCTGTTGGCTTGATTACTCCATAGGTAACGTCATAAACGTGGGCAACCAAATCATCTCTGCTGCTGTCTTCGGTAATAAAAGTTCTCAGCTTAGCGTCTTTTATAGCAACTTTTTCAGTTCTAATTTTTACAGAAAGTAATTTTTCCAGAGAGTCAACTGTTAACGTATCTTTGTTTTCAAGAATGAAATTCGTCTTTCTTTGATTTAAAAAGTCCTGAGCAGCTTCAACCAATCCATAAAAAGAAGTTTCGGCTGTATTTGGAATGTATGAAAAAACTGTGTTGTCTGTATCATTATCAATAGATTCCAATACAGCAGGCAAAATCAGTTTTCCAAGTTTTTTTCTTTCCTGATAGATTTCAGCATCGCTTCCTCTTGAAAAATAGATACGCTCAAACGAACATGCTTTTTTTACTGTTGGAGTTAAAATTTCCTTCATAGAAATATCTCCATTTTTCTTAATAATCAAAGCGCTTCCTGGATCAATTTCTTTTACTTCTTCAAAAGGAACATTAAAAACAGTCTGAATAACTGGTCTTTCAGAAGCTACAACCACAATTTCATCATCCTGATAAAAATATGCTGGACGAATTCCTGCAGGGTCTCTAAAAACAAAAGCATCACCATGACCCAAAAGACCGGCCATAGCATATCCTCCATCTAAATTTTTAGAAGATCGTGCTAAAATTTTAGCAATATCAAGCCTTTCAGCAATAACTGGAGAAGCTTCTCTTTTAGAATAACCTTCGGCTTTGCAGTCTTGATATAATTGCATTACTTCTTTGTCAAGAAAATGCCCGATTTTTTCCATTACGGTAACGGTATCAGCCATTTCTTTCGGGTGCTGTCCTAGCTCAACTAAATTCTGAAAAAGCTCCTTAACATTCGTCATATTAAAGTTTCCTGCCAGAATTAAATTTCTATGCATCCAATTGCTCTGACGCAAAAATGGATGCACGCTTTCTATGCTGTTTTTTCCAAAAGTTCCGTAACGAACGTGTCCTAAATACAATTCTCCTATATATGGAATATTGGCTTTTAGCTGCTTAACGTTATCTGCATACTCTGGATGAGCCTCCATTTCTTCATTTACCCTCTCATTTATCTGCTTGAAAACATCTTGAATTGGCTGTGCATGATTAGAACGAACACGGCTTATGTATCTTTCGCCAGGTTCTACATCCATTTTAATACTTGCAAAACCAGCACCGTCCTGACCACGATTATGCTGTTTCTCCATCATTAAATACATTTTTTGTATGCCATAAAAAGCAGTACCGTACTTTTCTTTGTAGAATTCAAGAGGTTTTAAAAGTCTAACTAAAGCTATCCCACATTCGTGTTTTAAAGCGTCACTCATTGTTCTGTTGTTTGTAGTTGTTGGTATTTATTGGTATCTGTATAACTCTTTTAAACTAAATACGAAGCAAATTCGTACTGTGTATCATAAATTTTGACTGCATTAATTAAAAAAAGCCTCACATCGAGGCTTTAGAACATTATAATTCTATATTAAACTGGGTCAGAGATTTGAACTGTTTTAATCTTGAGACCACTTCATTTTCATCTAAATCAACCATCCTTTCTGTACCAAATTTCTCAACACAGAAAGAAGCTAGATTCGAACCATAAATTATTGCATTTTTCATATTATCAAAAGAAACATTCTCGCTTTGTGCAATATACCCCGAAAAACCTCCTGCAAAGGTATCTCCAGCACCAGTTGGATCAAAAACTTCTTCTAATGGCAATGCCGGTGCAAAGAAAATTTCTTTTCCATGGAACAATAACGCTCCGTGTTCTCCTTTTTTGATTACCACATATTCTGGTCCCAGCTCATGAATTTTGGCAGCAGCTTTCACTAATGAATACTCACCAGAAAGCTGGCGTGCTTCTTCATCATTTATCGTAATAACATCTACTCTTTTGATGATGTCTAATAATTCCGGCAGGGCACAGTCCATCCAAAAATTCATAGTATCCAGAACTACTAATTTTGGTTTAGTTTCCATTTGATCCAAAACACTGCTCTGTACTAAAGGATGTAAATTTCCTAGCATTACAATTTCGGCATTTTTATAGTCTTGGGGAACTTTTGGCTGAAAATCGGCCAGGACATTTAGTTCCGTCACCAAAGTATCTCTTGAATTCAAATCGTTGTGGTACAATCCGCTCCAGAAGAAAGTTTTGCCTCCCTTAACAACTTCGATTCCAGAGATATCAATATTTCTATTGGTCAATAAATCTAAATATTCTTGTGGAAAGTCGTCACCAACTACAGAAACTATCGCTGATTTTACATTAAAAAAAGAAGCGGAAATTCCAATATATGTTGCTGCTCCGCCTAGAATTTTATCTGTTTTTCCAAATGGAGTTTCAATTGCGTCGAAAGCTACTGTTCCAACAATCAATAATTTATTCATTATGTGAGTTTCGAATTAGGGTGCAAAGATAGTCCATAAGTTGCAATATTGCAAAGGCTATCAATCTCAAAATTTTCACAAAAAAATAATAACCCTTTTAAAGTTTAAATCATTACAGATAAATCAATTAGAACTGAATAGTGTCCATCTTAAAAAAGGATTTCTACTTACAAATTGCATCTTTTTTTAAAAAATTTAATTTTTCCAACGATCAAACAAAGAGTATTTTAAAATTGATATCTCTTGTCAAAATAATTTTTTAATAATCCAACCTGAACCAGAATCATAACTGGAACTATCAGAACGGCATACAGCACATTTTTGGACAAATGAAATCCTGAATAGAAAGCCAAAATTCTTTCTGAATAATCATTTTCAATTTCTAAACTGCTTTCAGTACCTGAATAAAGAGAAGCATATACACCAATTATTATTAAGCTTAAGATAATACAAAACCAAACCCTACTGGAAATCAAAGGCGTGTAAATTTTATTTTTGCGCTCTTCGGCCACTTGGATCTGAGACATTATTTTGGCAGTAAAGTCAATTGATGGCGATTGCAAAGCATCGTTGCCCATCATTTTTTCAATAAAATCTTCCATATTTTTATCGCTCTTTTCCATAGCAATCTATAATTTCTGGTTCTAACTGCTTTTTTAAAATAACTGCTAATTTCTGTCGGCTTCTAAATAATTTTACTTTTACATTATTAGCCGTAATATTCATGACTTTGCCAATTTCTTCCAGGCTCTGATCTTCAAAATAAAATAAAGTCAGCAAAAAATTCTCATCGCCAGACAGCAAATTTAAACAATCTTGAATTGTTTGCTTTCGTTCATTTTCTTTTAAAGCATTCAAGGCATTATCCATTGTTTTAATTAAATCTGCCGAAAATTCATCTATCGATATGTTATTTTCTTCTTTTTTGTTTTTCTTCAAACGGTCTATGCAAGTATTGTAAGCTATCTTATAAATCCAGGTCGAAAACTTGGACTCTCCCTTAAACTTGCTCAGCGAATTATAAATTTTGATAAAAGTATCCTGCGCAGCTTCTTCAGCTTCTTCATTGTTTTTAACCATTTTTATGGCCAAAGTAAATATCATATCCTTATAACGGTCTACCAGCACAGCAAACGCATTTGTTTCGCCGAGCATAATTTTATCTATATAATGCTGATCATTTAGAATACCCATAGTATGTAAGACGGCAATGTCTTTATCAAGGTTACAGTTTTCTACAAAATTTCTGCTATTATAATTTTAAAGCCTGGTTCTCTACAAAGAACATTTAACAATTATCTTGGCAAATAAAATAACAATATCAAAATTACCTGATAATCAGACGTATTGCAGATTTACAACTTTAAATTAGCATTTTTTTTTATTTTCTTGTAACCTTGATAAAAATCACCTCGTCATATGAAGTATCAATCAATTAAAAAACATTAAATTATGGGACCACAAATTTTAATTCCAATTAGCCTTTTTATGATGATCTTCGGGATTTTCTATCTTATTTATTCAACCAGAAATCGAGAACGCTTAGCACTTATAGAGAAAGGAGTTGACGCCAGCATTTTTTTTAAAGGCAAAACCAATGGAGTTCCAGCATGGAAAATCCTTGTTTTGAATACCGCTTTCCTTTTAATCGGAATTGGGCTTGGTTTTTTTATCGCTCTATTGCTTTCGACTTACACAGAAATGAATTCGGATGTTATATATCCAGCCACAATTATTACTATGTCTGGAGTTGGCTTGCTTGTAGGATTTCACAGGGCAAAAGATTTAGATAAAGAATAAAAAATCGTTTAGTCCGTTTAGTTAGTACTTTTTGACAACGATTATAAAGCGTTTGAAACAGTGGTTTCAGACGCTTTTTTTATTCTTTTGAGCCAATTGTTTCATAATAAACATCAACCGAAAGCTTTGGCTGCATAGATGCCATTACAGCCAATTCATCACATCTTTCATTCTGAGGATGATTATTATGTCCCTTTATCCATTTAAAATCAACCTGATGTTTTCTGTAAGCAATAAGGAATCTTTTCCATAGATCTGGATTTTTCCTGCCTGCGAATTTTTTTTTCTCCCAGCCCAAAACCCATTTCTTTTCAATAGAATCAACCACATATTTTGAATCCGAAATAACCAGAACCTTCATGTTGGCTTTTTTTAGTTTTTCTAAACCTACAATTACAGCCAAAAGCTCCATCCTATTATTAGTAGTAAGCCTGAAACCCTCATAAAATTCTTTTTTATGGGGCGTTCCAACCAATTCCATTACTACGCCATAACCCCCATTTCCGGGATTTCCTTTTGCAGCTCCATCTGTATATATATGAACTTCATGTCCCATTTAGATTACTGCTGTAAAATTGTCTGAATAACTTCTGGGAAATACCTTTGTTCCAGTTCATGAATTTTTTCAGCTACAGTTTCTGGAGTATCATCGTCTGTAAGTGCAACATTTTTCTGGAAAATAATACCGCCTTCATCATAATGTTCATTAACATAATGGATAGAAATTCCAGTTTCTTTTTCTTTATTATTAACTATCGCCCTGTGTATGTGCATCCCATACATTCCTTTGCCTCCATAATCAGGCAGCAATGCAGGATGAATATTTATTATTTTATTCGGATATTTTTCAATTATATTTTCTGGAAACTTTAGTAAGAAACCAGCCAACACGATCAGATCTGGGTCGATTTTTTCTATTTTATGTAAGACAGTTCTTTCTAAAAGTTCTTGTTTTGAGAAAATTTCAACAGGAATTATATGATTTTTTGCTCTTTCAATAACTTTTGCTGAAGCATTATTAGTGAAGACAGAAACTACACGGGCAATTTCAGTTTTCGCAAAATATTTTATAATATTTTCAGCATTAGTTCCTGATCCTGAGGCAAAAACGATAATTTTTTTCATAATTTATGTAATTTTGAAGTTGCAAAAAACGGAATAAAAATCGAAAATAAATAACATGAAATCACCTTTCTTGAAATTAATTTTATAAATTAGTGTTACATTTATAAACTAAATCGTGGTTTTAAAATAAAGTTTTTTATTTTTGCCAACAAATTAAATTCTAAAATTAAAGATTATGTCAGACATTGCATCAAGAGTAAAAGCGATTATCGTAGACAAATTAGGTGTTGACGAAAACGAAGTTGTAACAGAAGCAAGCTTCACTAATGATTTGGGAGCTGACTCATTAGACACTGTTGAGCTTATTATGGAATTCGAAAAAGAATTTGATATTCAGATTCCAGACGATCAAGCAGAAAACATTGCTACTGTAGGTCAAGCTATCTCTTACATCGAGGAAGCCAAAAAATAATAATTACACACCCGATTACTAAAATTTTATAATTTTTTAATCGGGTGTTATTATTTGAATAAATTAAATATTCGATTGTATTTCAATCAAATTTATATTTACAATATATACCCATGATACTTTTATTTACTTTCTTATAGTATAAAAAGCATGGGTTTTATTTGTTAAAAGATAACAAAAATAAACGTTTATGGTTTTAAGAAGAGTTGTTGTAACAGGCCTTGGAGCTCTTACTCCCATTGGAAATAATATTCAAGAATATTGGGACGCACTTGTGAATGGAGTCAGCGGAGCTGCTCCTATCACATATTATGATACAGAAAAGCATAAAACAAAATTTGCCTGTGAAGTTAAAAACTTCAACATTGAAGATTTTATGGATCGTAAAGAATCCAGAAGACTAGACAAATTTGCTCAATATGCTGTTGCGGCAAGTGATGAAGCTATCAAAGATGCTGGACTTACTGACAACAATGTCGATAAACAAAGAGTTGGTGTTATCTGGGGAGCTGGAATTGGAGGTTTAGAAACATTTCAGGAAGAAGTAATCTATTATACGAAATGTGATGGAAACCCAAAATTCAATCCATTTTTTATTCCTAAAATGATTGCCGATATAGCTCCTGCCCATATTTCAATGCGAAATGGCTATATGGGACCAAATTATACGACTGTCTCTGCATGTGCATCATCTGCAAATGCATTAATTGATGCTTTTAACTACATTCGCCTTGGAATGTGCGATGTAATTATATCAGGCGGATCAGAAGCTGCAATTACTATTGCAGGTATGGGAGGTTTTAATTCTATGCATGCTTTATCTACAAGAAATGAAAGCCCGGAAACTGCTTCAAGACCCTTTGATGCCACGAGAGATGGTTTCGTTTTAGGAGAAGGAGCGGGAGCTTTGGTACTTGAGGAGTATGAACATGCAATAGCTAGAGGCGCAAAAATTTATTGTGAAATTGGCGGTGGCGGAATGTCATCTGATGCCTATCACTTAACAGCACCACATCCAGAAGGAATTGGAGTTATTGCAGTAATGAAAAACACATTGAGAGATGCTGGCATGAATCCAGAAGATGTGGATCATATCAATACTCACGGAACTTCTACTCCATTAGGAGATGTAGCTGAATTAAAAGCAATTAGTGCTGTTTTTGGAGATCATGCAAAAACAATTAATATCAATTCGACTAAATCAATGACAGGGCATTTACTAGGTGCAGCTGGAGCGATTGAAGCTATTGCGTCTATTTTGGCAATGGTACATGGTATTGTTCCTCCAACAATTAATCATACAACAGTTGATGAAAGTATTGATCCATCATTAAACCTTACATTAAACAAGCCTCAAAAAAGAGAAGTAAATGTTGCTATGAGTAATACTTTTGGTTTTGGTGGACATAATGCGTGCGTATTGTTTAAAAAATTAGATTATAAAGCATAAAATGCGTTTTCTAAAAAAAATATTCTCAAAATCCCGTTCTCAAGAAGACGGGATTTTTTTTAATTCTATCCAAAATATACTTGGATTTGACCCAATAACTCTAGAGTTTTATAAGAAAGCTTTTACGCATCGTTCTTCAAACCGCATAGATTTGAAAGGTAATCCAATTAATTATGAAAGACTTGAATTTTTGGGAGATGCTATGCTAAGTTCAGTTATTGCCGCCTATTTATTTAATGAAGCTCCATTGGGAGACGAAGGCTATTTAACAAAGATGCGCTCAAAAATAGTAAGCCGTGAACATTTGAATGAACTAGGCAAAGACTTAAACTTAATTGAATTTGTAGAAAGCAAAGTTCCAGTACATCATTTTGGCGAAAACATACATGGCAATATATTCGAATCCTTGATTGGAGCAATTTATCTGGATAAAGGATATGAATATTGTGAAAAATTCATTCAGAAAAGAGTCATAATACCCTATGTAAATATTGCCCGATTAGAAGGCAAAGTCATTAGCTACAAAAGCCTTGTAATTGAATGGTGCCAAAAAGAGAAAAAACAATTTCATTATGACATTTTTGAGGATAACGCAATTGATGGACAAAGACTATTTGGTGTAAAACTAAGTATTGATGACAAGGTTATCGCAAAGGCTAGAGCTACTTCAAAAAAGAAGGCAGAAGAAAAAGCTTCGCAACGTGCTTACTTTGCTTTTCAAGAAAAAATTGAAAGAAAATAGCTAAATGATTATCAAAACTACATCGTTTTCGTTAATAAAATATCATAATCATAGTACGCAACCAAGCTTTTACTGATTTAGAAATATTATATTTACAGCTTATTTTTTAATGACCATGGCAATTCATAAATTGAATTTTGGTGAATTTGACGAAATAGATTACAGTCTTATCGCTATTCACACCACATTAGAAGATTACCGATTGGCTTATTTTATCAATCAAAAACTTCATGTAAACCTGAATAAATCTATCAAAGAAATTCAAATTACTGATAAGGAAGGGGAAGTCCATTTTTCTAGATTTCATTATTATGAAAAGAAAAAAGATATTTCTTGGGATTTGATACAGAATATAAACGAAGTCATTCAAAAAAACAAAGAAGACAATCAAGGTTTGTTTACAAATTTTGACATAGAAGTAGCAAAAAAAGTGTACATGCTCCCTGAATTTAAAAAAGTAAATTACTTTTTGAAGATAGAAAACAGTGAAGTAGACACCAATCTTTATGAAATTCAAAGTGAGCTGAATTCAATAGAACAAATAGCTGCTAACTATATTGTCGACATAAATAAGATAAAATCTAAAAACAATTTAATTTTTTAAAAAAAATGCTTACGAACAAAAAAACCAAAATTGTAGCCACACTTGGGCCTGCATGCAGTACACGAGAAGTCATTAAGGACATGATTGAGGCAGGTGTAAATGTATTTAGAGTAAATTTTTCTCATGCTGACTACGAAGATGTTAAAAATAAAATCAACATTATACGCAGTATAAACGAAGAATTTGGATACACTACTGGAATTCTTGGAGATTTACAAGGCCCTAAGCTTAGAGTTGGGGTTATGGAAGATGGAGTTGTGGTTAATGATGGTGATTTAATCACTTTTACTACAGCTGAAGACATTATAGGGACTTCAAAAAAAGTATTCATGAAATACAAGAATTTCCCAAATGATGTTAATCCTGGAGAAAGAATACTACTTGACGATGGAAAATTAATTTTTGAAATTGTTGAAACAGATAAAAAATCAGAAGTAGTTGCACGTGTTGTACAAGGAGGTGAATTGAAATCCAAAAAAGGGGTGAATTTGCCAAACACAAAAATTTCATTACCTGCATTAACTGAAAAAGACATTGCTGATGCCATTTTTGCAATAGAAATGAAGTTAGACTGGATCGCTCTTTCATTTGTCAAAACACCACGAGATTTACAAGATTTACAAGAATTAATTGCAAAACATTCTGAATTCAAAATTCCAATTATTGCCAAAATCGAAATGCCAGAAGCATTAGAAAATATGGACAGAATTGTTGCATACTGTGATGCCCTGATGGTTGCAAGAGGTGATTTAGGAGTTGAACTTCCAGCTCATGAAGTACCATTAGTTCAAAAAGAATTAATCTTAAGAGCCAAAACTGCCAGAATCCCGGTAATTGTAGCAACACAAATGATGGAGACAATGATTAACAGCTTGACTCCAACCCGTGCTGAAGTAAATGACGTGGCGAACTCGGTTATGGATGGTGCTGATGCGGTAATGCTTTCTGGAGAAACTGCAGCTGGTAACTATCCAGTTCAAGTAATTCAAAAAATGACACAAATTCTTGAAGCAGTTGAAGATTCTCCGCTTATTCAAGTTCCTCAAAACTCTCCTCAGGTAAGAACAAATCGTTTTATCACTAAAACAGTCTGTCAGCATGCGGCAATTATGGCCAATGCAATCAAAGCAAAAGCCATTTGTACTTTAACAAATAGCGGTTATACTGCTTTCCAGATTTCGGCATGGAGACCATCTGCCCATATTCTTGTATTTACTTCTAATAAAAGAATTTTAACGCAGCTTAATTTATTATGGGGCGTAAAATCATTTTATTATGAAAAATCAGTTAGTACAGACGATACAGTTGTAGATGTAAACAATATTGTAAAAGAAAAAGGTTTTGTAAAGAAAGGTGATTTCTTAATCAATCTTGCTGCTATGCCTATTGCTGAAAAAGGGATGGTAAATACCTTAAGAGTTTCTGAAATAGAATAATTTTCAGTACTCCACATATATGAAACCGTCTTGAGTCTTTAAAGATTTAAGACGGTTTTATCTTTTAAAGTTTACTATTTTACAGAAATAAATAAATCCTTGTCAATGAATCGATTTTTGTTATTTGCCACTGTTCTGATTGCGCCTTTTTTTTTAAAAGCCCAAACAAATTCCGGTGCATTATTATCTGAAATTGACAAAACTATTGAAAACAATACATATTACACCCAAAAAAAAGAACGCGAAATCGCCCAGCTCAAATCACTTTTAAAAACTGCAGGCGATACGATATACAAATACGAGATTTCTCAACGATTATATAATAATTACAATTCCTACCAATCGGATTCTGCTTTGGTTTATGCACGAAAAAATCTAAAATTTGCAGAAAGCCTTAAAAACCCGAAAAAAATAATTCAGGCCAAAATTAACCTCGTTTCCATAATGGGAACACTAGGCATGTACAAGGAAGGTGTCGATATCCTAAATACTATTAAAGTTAAAAATACATATTCCCTAGAAGGGTTCTATCATGGCGTTAGCAGAATAATATATGGACAAATGTCCGATAACGCTTCGTCGCCGGAAGAAAAAGAAAAATATCTTTCTATTTCAAAAAAACACAGAGACTCTTGTATCACATACTTTCCAGTAAATTCCGTTTCATATATCATTGCTAAAGCAGATTGGGACATAGACCGCAAAAAACCTGATGAAACTTTACGTTTATTGATTCCTTATTTTCCAAAAATTAATCATACTGATCCTAACCGAGCAATTATTTCCTATATCATTTCGCAAGCTTACAAACAAAAAAACGATAGGGTGCAGGAAAAAAAATGGCTAAGCATTTCTGCTTTATCAGACTTGCAGTTGTCCAAAAAAGAGTATATTTCTCTTCGCTCATTAGCTTTTTTATTGTTTGAAGATGGCGACATTGACCGAGCTTACACATATATCAAGCGTTCTCTTGATGATGCTGTTGCGTGTAACGCACGCCTAAGGACTTATGAAATATCGAAAATGCTTCCCATTATAAGTGAGTCTTATCAGCAGCAGAATGAAACCAATAAGTTTCAACTAATCGTTTTTTTAATCAGTGCAGGTTTCCTGGTATTGGTTTTGTTAACGCTTTTATTTTTACTTTTTAAGCAGATGAAAAAATTATCAATAGCAAAAAAAGAGCTGAGCTCGGCTAACGATAAACTTTCAGAAATGAACGCTGAGTTAAATACTTTTAATGAAAAATTAAATCAGTCTAACAGCACTTTAACAGAAGCCAATTTATTAAAAGAAATCTATCTGGGCCGTTACATGGATCAAAGTTCCGATTATTTAGGAAAACTCGATGAATATCAGCGAAAACTGAATGTACTGGCAACCACAGGAAAAATAAAAGACCTCGTGAGCGCTGTAAAATCCAAAGATTATATCGAAAATGAATTAAAAGAATTTTATACTAATTTCGACAAAACCTTTTTGCAGTTATTTCCAAATTTTATTCATGATTTTAATATGCTGCTGCATCCTGATGAAGCTATACATCTAAAGGAAGGCGAACAGCTAAATACAGAATTACGGATTTTTGCGCTCATCCGTTTAGGAATAAAAGACAGTGCCAAAATTGCTGTATTTCTTCGGTACTCGATTTCGACAATTTACAATTATCGTTCCCAGCTGAAAAACAAATCAGTTGGACCTAGAGATGAATTTGAAGAAAGAGTTATGCAGATTGGTGCAAACAAAAAATAAAAAAAGCCTCCCCCAGAGTCTTCGTAAATTAAATTTTCATGATTTTTCAAATTTTAATTTCCCATTACACCACTTTTTTAAAAAAACAAAAAACAGCAATCAATTGATTTTTAGTTATTTATTTAGTAATTTTAAAAAAACAATCTACTTTTTTTAAAGACATAAATTTTACCAGCTGCAAAGCATATACTTTTACTTTTTCGGAAACAATAAATTTCAAACATTGTTATGACATAGTCATCGTTACATTTAAAAGCAATCAATGTTTTTAAAATAAATCGATTTCGTAAAACGATCTTAAACAACAACAAATTTTATTTATATGAAACAGTTACTTTATGCAGCTTTAATTTATCTGGTGGCATTGCAATCCAGCCATTCACAGCAGCTGAAATCTCCCAATGGCAATTTCAGTATGGAATTTTCGTTACAAAATGACGGAACGCCAAGCTATAGTTTAACATACAAAAGCAAAACAGTAATAAAGCCAAGCAAATTAGGACTTGAGCTTAAAAATGATAAAAAGTCACTGCTGAATGACTTTACTTTAATCGACAGTAAAACCACTTCGTTTGACGAAACCTGGAAACCCGTTTGGGGAGAAGTGGCAACAATTCGAAATCAATACAACGAACTTGCGGTAACACTTAATCAAAAAGAAACTGATAGGCAGATTATTATCCGCTTTCGATTATTTAATGATGGTTTAGGCTTCCGCTATGAATTTCCAACACAAAAAAATCTGGTTTATTTTGTGATAAAAGAAGAACGGACACAATTTGCAATGACTGGAGACCACACCGCTTTTTGGATACCAGGCGATTATGATACACAGGAATATGATTATACTACATCGAAGTTATCTGAAATAAGAGGTTTGACCGAAAAGGCAAAAACTGCAAACTTATCTCAAACTTCTTTTTCACCAACTGGAGTACAGACCTCGCTTATGCTGAAGTCAAATGATGGCTTGTACATAAATCTGCATGAAGCTGCACTGATCAATTATTCCTGCATGCATCTTAATCTGGACGATAAAAACATGATATTCGAATCTTGGCTCACGCCAGACGAAAAAGGAGTCAAAGGTTATATTCAAGCTCCATCGCACTCGCCTTGGCGAACCATTATTGCCAGCGATGATGCAAGAGACATTTTATCTTCAAAAATGACTCTGAACTTGAATGATCCTTCCAAAATTGAAGACACTTCATGGATCAAGCCTGTTAAGTATGTTGGTGTCTGGTGGGAAATGATCACTGGAAAAAGCTCATGGTCATATACTGATGAATTTCCTGCTGTGCAGTTAGGTGTTACCGATTTTTCTAAATCAAAGCCAAATGCTACGCATGGCGCTAACAATGCCAACGTAAAAAAATATATTGATTTTGCAGCCACAAATGGTTTTGACGCAGTGTTAGTTGAAGGCTGGAACCAAGGCTGGGAAGACTGGTTTGGCCATTACAAAGACTACGTTTTTGATTTTGTGACCCCTTACCCTGATTTTGATGTAAAAGAATTGCATGAATATGCAAAATCCAAAGGCGTAAAAATAATTATGCACCATGAAACCTCTGGGTCTGTTCGCAATTATGAGCGCCATATGGACAAAGCATACCAATTCATGAAAGACAATGGATATGATGCTGTAAAAAGCGGCTACGTGGGCGATATAATTTCTAATGGTAACAACCATTACAACCAATTTATGATTAATCATTATCAATATGCTATAGAAAAAGCAGCCGATTATAAAATTATGCTGAATGCTCACGAAGCAGTCCGTCCAACAGGAATTTGCAGGACATATCCAAATTTAATTGGCAATGAAGCAGCAAGAGGAACAGAATACCAGGCTTTTGGAGGCTCAAAACCAAACCATGTAACGCTTCTGCCTTTTACCCGATTGATTGGAGGCCCAATGGATTATACGCCAGGGATTTTCGAAATGGATATCAGTAAAATAAATCCAAATAATAAATCGCATGTAAATAGCACAATTGCCAATCAATTAGCATTATATGTTACGCTTTACAGCCCTTTGCAAATGGCTGCCGATCTTCCAGAAAACTATAATAAATTTTCGGACGCTTTTCAGTTTATCAAAGATGTCGCAATAGACTGGAGCGAAAGCAATTATCTGGAAGCAGAACCTGGCCAATACATAACTGTTGCCCGAAAAGCTAAGGGGACAAATAACTGGTTTATTGGAAACGTTAACGGTTATGAACCACGCACATCAAACATTAATTTTTCTTTCTTGGAAAAAGGAAAAAAATATATAGCAACAATTTATGCTGATGGGAAGGATGCAGATTACAAAACAAATCCCCAGGCATACACTGTTCGAAAAATAGAAGTAACCAATAAATCCAAACTCTCACAACTGAGCACAGCTGGAGGCGGTTATGCGATAAGCATTATCGAAAACAAGAAGTAATATTTAATCTAAAAACCAATAAAAAATTAAGACCCATTAAGTAACAATTCTTAATGGGGCTTAATTTTTTATCGGTTAAAATCTTATTGTTTTTCTCCAAAAATCTTAATGTCATCGACCATAAAAGCGCCATTTAAGGTCTTGTTTTTACCAGAACCAATGTATTTAAATGCGATGTGAATATTTTCTGTGTAAGGAGATAAATCTATTCCGCCAGAACTGATGAATGTGCGGGAAGGCGATGACAATGAAGCTACTTTTGCCGTTAGCTTTGTCCATTTAGCCTTAGAAATACTCGCTCCGTCAAAATTGTCCGAGATATATATTTCCAGCGTATTGAGAGGAGAATCGAGTTTTAAATCATGCTGTGCGCTTCGAAAAGACAGTACAGCATTTTTATAATCTTTCAGATTAATTTTTGGAGAAATCAGCCAGGCAATATTCTCGGCAGCAGTGGTACTTGTAGTGTTAAATTCGGCGTAGCCATTCCCGTTATAAACCATGCTTTTCCATAATTTGGAGGCTTTTTCGACAACATTGCTCCACCCTGGCAACGCAAAATTCACATTGTTCTTTACAGACTGAAAGTCCTCGGCAAAAAAAGGAATACTTCTGTTTCCATTCATTGCAACATCTTTTTCTGTTCTTGCCATTAATTGATAATCAGTACCAAATTTTGTCAGGACTCCACGGATTGTACCACTTCCTTCGGGCACCAAATGATCTGCAAAATCTGCATAACCGCTCGTCCTGAAAATAATCTGATTGCCAGTTTTATCCCGCAGATTCCAGTTTGTCGCTCCGCCAACATCATTGGTTTCTTCATAATAATGGCGTCCTAGTGCCGATTCTGTAAATGATACCTCTTTCAATTCGATTAATGTATTAATTTTAGCATCGTTCAAAGCTTCTTCGATAGTAAGCTGCTTTACCAATTGGCTCTCCTCAATTACTGTGCAGGAAGCATTCAGTACTTTTTTATAATCGTTTTGAGAAATCCGGCCTACACCGCCTTCATTATAACTATTGACAAAAATATCACCAATGCGCAGACCTCCATAATAAATATCAGTATATTGGTTTTTCATTTTTATATAGACTTTATTGCCCAATCTAAAATCGATGTAAGTATTTGAAGCATCTACGGGTACACTAAAACCCGTCGCCGGAGCTGTTGCTGTCGCCAATGTCTGGAACGAAATGGTCTTAAAAAAATTCCCGCCTTCATCACTGGAAACCACATAGGCTTCGATAATATCATCGTATTTATATTGTGTCACTATAGAACTTGTTACAGCACGTACTTCTTCAGCCGTGCGGTTTACTTTTAGTTCAGGCTGATTACACGTTAATTCTGGAACACTAAATTCCTCAGCACAGCTGCTTACAACTATTAAAAACCCTAATAAAACAATAGTAATTTTTAACTTCATAATTATTTGCTTAAAATTTATAAATTGATGTACAGGTTTACGAAATAGGTTCTCCCATAACCGTAAAAATATCTGTTGCCAAAATTGGGTGTCCCGCTGGAAACATCCTGATTGAGCTGCCTGAAATTAGCATTCCTCGCTTGTTCGTATCCTCCTGTTTTATATTTCAAATCCAGAACATTATTTAAAGTTGCAAAAAGCCCGACATTCCTGCCCTTTATTTTCCAAGATTTTCCTCCCGAAATATTTAATAGAGTTATAGGTTCAAATTTTTCCTGCGTCAATAATTCGCGCGCTCTTTCCTCTGAAGCCTCGGGAAAATTGAAACCGCTTGCTGGATTTTTATAAAATGTATCGGTTCTTGAAATAGGCGAAATATCTATAAAACTTTCAGCCAGATAATTGATATTGGCACCAATCCACCAATATTTTGGATCTCGATATTCAATTCCTAATGAAACTGCCTGCTGTGGCATTCCCGCCTGATGATAATTTTTCAAGGTCGAAGTTCCAAAATCAAATACTGGATTCGGATTTTCTTCAGTGGCTTGGGCGTCATTGGTTATAGTAACATTTGGATCGCTGGCATAAGTATATTGACCGTAGGCTAGCGAAAAATTAGTCATCAATGTTGGACTTAATTGGTATTGAAAACTAATCTCGGCACCAAGATTTCTTTTGTCCAAATGTGTTAAAGTCTGGCTTACAAAAGCATCGGTATTGGCATAACCAGCTCCATCATCAAAAATTCCTTCGGCATAAAAGAAAGACGTTTGTGTGCAATTTTTAATACTGGCGTAAAAAAGGCTCAGACGAGTCTGCCACTTTGGAGTACGATAAAAGTAACTTATATCCAGACTGTTAATGGTCTCACTTTGTAAATCATCAACAACCGAATTATTCAATCTCGAATTCGGAAATGTATTTCTGATTGTCGGCGGATTCGAAAGATACGCTCCGTTACAATTCAATTGCTGTCTTCCCGAAATTTTAAATAAAACACCACCTTTGAAACCAAAATTATCAAAATGAACTTTCCTGCTTTTGCCAAAAGAATTGGCTGGATAAATTCCGTTTTGATACAAACCCTCTCTTTGATAATTAGAGCTTATAAAGTTTTGTGCCAGGTAAAAATCAACTTTGTCGTAAGTGAATTTAAAGTTGGTAAAAAGGTTTAAAGTATTTGCCAGATAATTGAAGTTGTAACCGTAAATATCACCTTCAGCAACTTGCCTATTAGGATGATTCAAATCGGACTGTGCTTGATCTCCATTGTAAAACACATCAATATCATCAAAATACAAACCTCCCAATAAATCGGTCAATTGCTGGTAGTTATGTGATTTCAAATTACTGAAATAACCGCCAGCTGTCAAGAAAAGGTTATCGCTTATCTGATTATTGAAGATTGAATTGGCTGAAATCATCTGATCATCAGTATGATCTTCATACAAAACATAATGGCTTTTACTTGGAGTATATCCAATCACATTGCCATTTCCATCTAAAACCGGCGACTGATTGGCATAATACAAAGCATCCCAATCGATTTGATTATTGGCTAAAAACTGTTCTTTGCTTTTGTCTGCTTCTTCATAATCAGGAGTGAATGCTCCCGAAAATTCCCCATTATCAGGAGCATACATTGAAGAGTAATAGCTTGGCATCTTTCTATAATAAGTTGGATCTGGGCTATTCGCATTTTGGTAATCAATATTGCTGTTTGTGATTTTACCAAATTGATATGTTACGCTGGAATTCAGGCTCGACGACTCATTTATATTAAAAAAATGATTCAGCATCAAGACAGGTTCTTCGATGGTTTTTATTCTGGCATTTCTTTTTTTGCCATCCTGAAAGCCCCAGTAGGAATTATATTTTTCGCTCGTTAATTCGGTAACTTCGGCGGTATTGGGAGAATTCTTGGCTCTGGAATTGGGTGTGTAGAATCCAGAGAAATTCAAGGAATGCTGATCGTTTATTTTCTTTTCGACACTAATAAAACCAGCTATTGCATTATAATTTGTCCCATCAAAATACGCTTCTTCAGCCCAGCGCGTACCAGCCGAAACTACAAATGCCCAGCCTTTGGCATTCATTCCTGACGCATACGTTCCCGTCATTCGCCAAGAATAATTGGTATTTGTTCCAGAAAAGGAAAGTACAGTGCCTGGCCTGTAGATAGATGCCCGGGTATTGATCTGCTGAGTTCCCAAAATACCGCCAAAAGCATAATCCGATGGGAAAGAGCCAATTGTGAATTCCTGATTCCGAACGGCATTATTGAGTCCACTCCAATCGCCCCACTGCGGACGGCCGTCAAAGAGTTTATTCATCGTCACGCCATTAATGGTTGTCGTGGCATATTGACTGTCTAATCCACGTATTCTAAAACGGGCTTGTCCCCAATTGAATGCGGCTGCCTGCTGAAAAGCATCCCTGGAAGACTGCAAAAGTCCCGAAGTGCTTTCGGAACCGCTATTATCATCGCTTAAATCGCTTTCAAGAAGTGTAATCAAGCCTGTCTGCTGTTCTGCCAATTGATTGTCATCCATCGGAATAACTCCCAAATCAAGCATTTGACCTTTAGTAATTACAATTGAAAGTATAATATCTTTAAAGCCCTGGCTGTGTAAAAGCAATAATTGATTTCCCTCTGCAACAGCATAAAAACTAAAAATACCATCGCTCGAAGTGAGCTGCATCAGCTGAGTGTTTTCAATCGAAACAACTGCATTCTCTAGTGGCTTTTGAGTTTTGGTGTCAATGATTTTTCCTTTGACGCCCGTTGGTTTTTGGGCAAAAGCAAAAGTTACTTTCCATAAAAAAAGCATTCCTAACAAAAATTTCCGCATACCTATTTTTTACAAACAAAATGGAATTAGCCATGACAGAGCACAGAAAAATCCAAAGATTAAATTCGTTTTAAAAGGATAAAAAGTGTTTTGGAAAATAAAGTGGCATTTTGAATATCAATCAAATAGAAAAAGTTTGATTAAAACCCAAAACAAACATAGGAAAAAAACTATTTAAAAAAAGAGGCAAAAACTTATATTTTGTGATTATTCGTTTATCACCTTAATACGCTCCACCATAAAAGCGATAAGGATACCAAAAATTCCAATAAACGCAAAAGAAAAGCGCAAACTTGAAAGTTCGGCGATATGGCCAATAACTGGAGGCCCCATCAAAAATCCAAGAAAACTCACGCTCGAAACAGTTGTCAAAGCTTCGCCAGTTGGAATTGTTGGATGTTTGCCTGCTATACTATATAAAGTAGGAACTACGGTTGAAACTCCTAATCCGATAACCATAAAAGCAAGCATCGAAGGGATTATATACGGAAAAGCAACCGCCGTAAAGAAACCTGATGAAATCATAATTCCACTGATCTGCATTACTTTTTTTCGCCCATATTTATTTATTAATTTGTCACCAAAAAAACGGCCGCTGGCCATCATAATCATAAACGAAGTGTAGCCAAGAATGATCAGTGCACCAGGCGCTTTGACAATGTCTTTAAAGAAAACACCGCTCCAATCAAACATAATTCCTTCGCTGGCCATACTGCAAAAACCAATAACGCCAAGCGAAACTAGAGCTTGATCTGGTTTTCGGAATCCTTTTTTCTTTTCGGGTTTTACGGTTTCTTTGGCTTTAATTAATAATTTGTAGTTCAGAATAATCAGCAAAAATGCAACTCCCGCAACAATTAAAAAATGAGTATAAGTAGTTAATTCTAACGCTAACATTCCTAAACCTGCCAACGCTCCAGTAAATCCCGCCAAACTCCACATTCCGTGAAATGACGACATAATGGTTCTCCTAAAAAGACCCTCGGTATAAATACCCTGAGTATTTACCGAAATGTTTGTCAAGTTGCCCGAAAGCCCAAAAACGTATAATCCGAGTGCTAATTGCCAAGCATTCTGGGCCAAACCTAAATTGGTTAAACTAATAGCATACATAGAGATTGCCAAAGGCAAAACACGATGGCTCCCAAAACGAGTTACTAACTTACCCGAAAAATACATCATTGTTAATTGCCCAACTGGCAAGGCAAAAAGAATGCTTCCCAACTGCCCATCTGTGAGATGCAAAGCAGCTTTTATAGTTGGTATTCGGCTTGCCCAGGTAGCAAAACACAATCCCATTGCAAAATAAAACATCGCAACTGCCAAGCGAATCCTAAGCAGATAGGACGCTTTAGCATCACGATAGTTTTTCTTGTATTTCCCTTTGGCTTTATACCAGCCTATAAAATTAAAATATTGCAAGTTTGTCGCTCTTTAAAAATGTAATGCAAAGATACTAAATGAATTTGTTTAAAGTCATTTCTACTATTTGTGACCAAAATTATAAGTCTATTACTTTTTTCTGTTCACAACTTTGAATCGAAGCTTCAATAATCTGCATTACACGAGTTCCATCCTGCGCTGATACAGGCTCTGGCGAGTCATTAACAATAGACTGATAAACACCATCAAAATAATCATAATAATTCCCTTGAAGTGTCGGCACTTTTTTCTTGATGATTTCGCCATCAATTTCGGTGTGCAAAAAGCCTTCCAATTCTTTTAGTTCAGTACCCCAGGAATCAAGGTTTGGCTTTTTGCCCAACTTTAATTCGTCTTCCTGCACATCACCACGATGTTTCAGGAAAGAACCTTTTTTGCCATGAATAACATAAGCAGGATTAGCTTCTCTTACAAAAAAACCAGCTTTTAAACGCACCCTGAAATCTGGATAAAACAGCAGAATATCAATCCAATCATCTACCAGAGAATTTTCTCTGGTTATTCTGATATCAGCAAAAACACTTTGAGGAAACCCAAATAAATACAGTGCCTGATCAATGATATGCGGTCCTAAGTCCTTTAAAATTCCAGCTCCTGCATTGGCAGTTTCTTTATGCGCTTTCGGACTCAAAACTGGATTGTAACGGTCAAAATGAAACTCTGCTTCTACTAATTCTCCAAGTACTTTACTCGAAACAATCTGCTTTACAGTTTTTAAATCACTGTCCCATCTTCGGTTTTGAAATACCGAAAGTTTTAAACCTTTTTCTTTGGCCAAATCTGCCAATTCCTGAGCTTCGGCAACAGTGGTGGTAAATGCTTTTTCGACTAATGCGTGCTTACCGGCAAGTAAGACTTGTTTTGCATATTCAAAATGAGTTCCTACGGGTGTATTTACAATAATTAAATCCACATCGCTTTGAAGCACTTCTTCAAGCGTGGCAAAACTTTTTACATTGGGATAATCCAATTGGATTAATTGTTTGCTTCTTTCCCAAGATCCAACCAATTCAAATCCTTCATGTAATTCTAAAAATGGTGCATGGAAAACTTTTCCAGACATCCCGTATGATAATAGTGTTGTTTTTATTTTTTGCATATTGTTTGTTTTAAAGACTAACACGAATTGCACGAATTAGCACGAACTTTGGTACTAATTTAAGCTTTCAAATAATTCGTGAAAATTAGTGTAATTAGTGTTTATAATTTTGCCCGTTCGTATTGTTTCGGCCATTGGACATCGACTCCTAATTCGTGTGCAAAAGTTAATCCTAAATTTGGATTTCTAAGCGATTCTCTTGCAAATAAAACAATATCTGCCTTACTACTTACCACAATATCTTCAGCATGTTGCGAAGTGGTAATCAAACCAACGGCTCCTGTCAAAATTCCTGTTTCTTTTTTTATTTGCTCTGCAAAAGGAACTTGGTATCCTGACCTCAACGGAATTTTCTGGTGAGACACCAATCCGCCTGAAGATACATCTATTAAATCGACTCCTTTTTCTTTTAAGATTTTGGACAATTCAACTGATTCTTCAACATTCCATCCTCCTTCTGCCCAGTCGGTGGCGGAAATTCTCACTAGTAGCGGAAATTCTTTTGGCCATTCGGATTGTACTGCCTGTAGAATTTCGAGTGTAAATCGGATTCGGTTTTCAAAACTGCCTCCGTATTCATCAGTTCTTAAATTTGTTAAAGGTGATAAAAACTGGTGCAGTAAGTAACCGTGTGCTCCGTGAATTTCCAATACCTGATAACCTGCAACGACAGCTCTTCGGGCTGCCAGTTTGAAATCGTTGATCACTTTTTGAATTCCTGCCGTGTCTAAGGCTGTTGGCACTTGTTCATTGTCGTGATAGCTGATAGCGCTTGGCGCAAAAGTTTCCCACCCGCCTTGGTTTTGTGCTAATTTTTTGTTGCCGTACCAAGGTGATGAAACGCTGGCTTTTCTTCCGGCGTGAGCTAATTGAATTCCCGGAACGGAACCCTGACCGATAATAAATTTGGTGATTTTTTTCAGTTTTTTGATGTGATCATCACTCCACAAACCTAGATCGGAGGGAGAAATTCTGGCTTCTGGGGAAACGGCTGTGGCTTCCTGAATGATTAAGCCCGATCCGCCTGTGGCACGGCTTCCAAGATGCACTAAGTGCCAATTGTTGGCAAAACCCTCTTCGGCGGAATATTGGCACATTGGGGATATTGCGATTCGATTTTTGAGCGTGATGCTTTTTATCTGTAGTGGAGAAAATAATTGTGATGTCATAAATGAAATGATAGTTAGTACTTTAAACCTGATTGATTGTAATTGTATATGCTGGCAAAAAGGCACTATGTTTGTCTTTAGCCCCGATCGAAGTGGAAATCCTTTTTATTTTTTCTTTAAAAATAAAAAGATTGCAACGAAGAGCGGGAGCCATTATTCCTAAAATGCCAAATCTTTATGCTCCTAAAAAATATAGAAGCCCAGCTGTAACAAAGTTATCCCACTAACGCCAAATTAAAAATGAAAAACACATTAATTAACAAAGTTTTAAAGCGATACCAAGAAATATTGCGTAATTAATAAAATAGAAAACAGTACTTTTGTCCGTCATTAAAGAACCGAAAAATACAAAATGGAAATAATTATCAAGCTTTCTCAATTTTTATTGAGCTTATCATTACTTATTATACTTCACGAATTAGGGCATTTTATCCCTGCAAAATTATTCAAAACCAGAGTCGAGAAATTTTATTTGTTTTTTGATGTTAAATATTCACTTCTAAAAAAGAAAATTGGGGAGACTGAATATGGTATTGGCTGGTTGCCACTTGGTGGTTATGTAAAAATATCAGGAATGATTGACGAAAGTATGGACAAGGAGCAAATGGCTTTACCGTCGCAACCTTGGGAATTTCGTTCGAAACCGGCTTGGCAACGTTTGATTATTATGTTGGGTGGTGTTACTGTAAACTTTATTTTGGCTTTCATTATATATATTGGAATGGCCTTTGTTTATGGGGATTCTTATATTGCAAATGCTGACATGAAAGACGGTCTTTTGATCGAGAATAAAGCAATGATTGATGCCGGATTCAAATCTGGAGACAAAATAATAGCTGTTGACGGAGAAAAAGTTATCCGTTTTGACAAAGAGATTAATGGTAAAGTTATCGTAGCCAAAGAAGTTACCATTGAAAGAAATGGTGTTGAGCAAACTATAAAAATGCCTCACGATTTTGTTGATCAATTGTCTAAAGTGGAAAAAGAGCCATTGGCTACTATCCGAATTCCGTTTGTTATTGGAAAAATTGCTGATGAATCTACTAATAAGGATTTAAAAGTAAAAGACATTCTGGTTTCATTGAATGGACAGCCAACAAAATACTTGGATCAGGCCAAAGTAATTTTGCAGGAGAACAAAAACAAAACGATTCCAGCAGTAGTTTTGAGAGATCAAAAACAGGTTACTGTAAATGTTAAAGTAAATAATGATGGTAAATTAGGCGTTAACCTTGGCGGATTAGATCTTGAATCTTTAGAGAAATTAGGCTATTATAAAATTACGCACCAAAACTACAGTTTCTTTGAATCTATCCCTTTTGGAATCGAAAAAGGTAAAGATCAATTAGTGGGTTACGGAAAACAATTAAAAATGATTTTCAATCCTGAAACCAAAGCCTACAAACAAGTGGGTGGATTTCACGCGATTTACAACATTTTTCCAAGTTCCTGGAGCTGGGAAGTTTTCTGGAGTATTACAGCAATTTTATCAATTATGCTTGGTGTGATGAACTTATTGCCTATTCCGGCACTTGACGGTGGTCACGTAATGTTTTTATTATTTGAAATGGTGAGCGGTAAAAAACCAAGTGACAAATTCCTTGAAAATGCCCAAATGGTTGGTTTTGTACTCCTTATCTCATTGCTTTTGTTTGCTAATGGGAATGACATTTACAAAGCAATTACAGGCAAATAAAAATATTTAAAAAAAGAGTGAAAATATTTTTGGAGAATTAAAAATTCGACTATATTTGCACTCGCTAAAAAGAGCAACAACTTCCTCCTTAGCTCAGTTGGTTAGAGCATCTGACTGTTAATCAGAGGGTCCTTGGTTCGAGCCCAAGAGGGGGAGCAACTTTTTTTAGCAAACATACATACCTTTAAGGTGATTCCTCCTTAGCTCAGCTGGTTAGAGCATCTGACTGTTAATCAGAGGGTCCTTGGTTCGAGCCCAAGAGGGGGAGCAAAATCCTAATCAGCAATGATTAGGATTTTTTGTTTCTAACCAGTTACTTCTTCATGGATTTGATTGATTCCGGAAAGCTGTGATAAACTATTTGCTGTCAAGCAGGGCTCTTATTACCGATAAGCATGCATTCAGATCATTATTTATTTCATTAGTCCAAAAACGAAGGACTGTCCATCCATGCTCCGTAAGGAATTTATTTACTTCTATATCCCTTTCCATATTCCGGATGATTTTTTTATGCCAGTATTCAGCATTTGTTTGCGGTTTTTTCTTTGTTTCCCAATCTTTGCCATGAAAAAACTCACTGTCTACAAAAATTGCCAGCTTTTGTTTTTTGAACGTAATGTCTGGTTTGCCAAAAACGGTTCTGTTATTTTTGCGATAGCGGTACCCCAAATGCCAGAGCGCTTTCTGAATCCTTATTTCAGGTTTTGTACCTGTTCCTTTTATAGCGCTCATGTTTTTGGAACGCTGCTCTGGAGTCATGCAATCCATTTTGAAAAGTTTTATTGTTCATTAAAATTACGATAACATCTATAAAATAAATTTCAAGATATTGATGTAACATTTCAACATTAACATATCGCTGTAAACAAAATTTTCAACACTGATTTTTCTTTGTAGCATAACAATTTTTATTTCTGAATTATTATCGAAATCAGCTATTAATACAAAGTTTAAAAAAAATTACACCAATAAAAATGGTATCAATAAAAAAAAGACAGCCCAAAAAACAATTTCACATAAATTAAAAAATTATCACAATTAAGTTGATTTCAGTGATAATAATTTAATAATTTAGCCATTATCAAAGCTTTAAAAACATTTAAGCATAATAAAAACAAAACAATAAGATATCGAAAAAATTAAATGCTGAGAATTCAATTCTCTTTTAAAATAAATCAGAAAATGAAAAAGCGTAAATCAAGTAAAGAATATAATAGCTCAAAATTTGCCTTCTTACCCGAGAATGTGTTAGAACATTTAAATAATGTAAAAATTATTGAGGCAGATAAAACTACAGTAAAAGAAGAAATTATTAGTACTAGTGAGCCTAAGACCATTATTTTTGACCCAATGGCAGATCCCTTTGATGGTTCAATTATAGAAATAAAACAAAGTCTTAAAAAAGCGAAATAAAACTTCGTCAACAACAAAACATGCAATTCTAATTTTGACACAATAACTTCTGTATTATGAAAACAATTATAAAAAACGAAGTCAACGGCAAAATGCCTGGTATTGAATCACATAGAATAATCACTACGACTACAAACCATTTAAACAAAAGGACAATTCAAGCTGCATTTCATACTCCGATTATAGAATCTATAATCGAAACCATAGTCGAGCCAATTATTTATAAATGCTAATAATGTCTTTTAAAAATCAAATTTAAGCTGAACCACGATAGTTTTCTTGATTTCGGTATTCAAATTGCTTAATGAAATTCCCAGAAGGCGCACCGAATCTTTCATTCGGTCTTGGTACAGCAGCTCTTTTACGGTTTCTAAAATCAAAGATTTCTCAGCAATGAAATAAGGCATTGTCTTGCTTCTGGTTTGCTGGGTAAAATCACTGTATTTGATTTTAAGAGTAATTGTTTTTCCTGAAACTTGATGCTTTTTTAAACGGCGCTCCAATTCTATTGCTATTTTTTCGAGTTTTTCCAGCATGAATATTTCGGAAGAAAGATTGCTGTCAAAAGTATATTCAGCAGCTACCGATTTAGCTATCCGATTGGATTTCACTTCACTATTGTGAATGCCTCGCACCACATTATAATAGAAACCACCCGATTTGCCAAAATGCTTTTCGAGAAAATCTAAAGGTCTGTTTTTAAGATCCAGACCAGTAAAAATTCCAAGCTGGAACATTTTTTCGGCCGTAACTTTCCCTACTCCATAGAATTTCTGAATAGGCAATTGCTCCAGGAAAGCAATCACTTCATCTGGATTGACCGTTTTCTGTCCATTAGGCTTATTATAATCACTGGCAATTTTTGCAACAAATTTGTTGACAGATATTCCTGCTGAAGCGGTTAATCCCACTTCATTAAAAATCCGCAATCTAATTTCCTGCGCCAATAACGTAGCGCTTGGGTTTCCTTTTTTATTTTTGGTGACATCCAAATAAGCTTCGTCAAGCGATAGTGGCTCTACTAAATCGGTGTAATCTCGGAAAATCTTATGTATTTTTTTGGAAATTTCTTTATAACGGTCAAAACGCGGTTTTACAAAAATCAGTTCAGGGCAATTTTTTTTTGCCAAAACACCGCTGATCGCACTGCGGACACCAAATTTTCTTGCTTCATAACTTGCTGCCGAAACCACTCCTCTATTCTCTGCACCACCTACTGCTATTGGTTTTCCCCGCAATTCGGGATTATCCATTTGCTCCACCGAAGCATAAAACGCATCCATGTCGATGTGTATAATTTTTCTATATGGAATTGAATCGGGCATATCACAAATTTAGAAACGTTTTAACTCAAATGGAATGATTAACTGTTAAAAAATAAATGAATATCTTTGATACTTATCAAACAAAAACTTCTGAAATTTATTAAAAATGATAGAAATAGAAAGAAAATTTCTAGTTGTCTCGAATAGATTCAAAGCCGAAGCTTTTACTCAGAACCGAATAAAACAAGGCTATTTAAGTTCAGTACCCGAAAGAACCGTAAGGGTTCGGATAAAAGGCAACAAAGGCTTTTTGACCATAAAAGGAATTTCAAGCGAATCGGGTCTGTCCCGTTTTGAGTGGGAAAAAGAAATTCCTGCAGATGAAGCTGAAAACTTACTGCTTTTATGCGAAACTGGGGTAATTGACAAAACAAGATTCGAAGTCAGATCTGGCGGGCACATTATCGAAATCGATGAATTTTATGGCGAAAACGAGGGGCTGATCATGGCCGAAGTTGAACTGCAATCCGAAACCGAAACTTTTGAAAAACCTATTTGGCTTGGCGAAGAAGTAACCAACGATAAAAGATTTTATAATGCTTATCTAAGCAGTAATCCGTTTAAAAACTGGTAATTTACTTTCGTAATTCTTCGATTTTAACAATTACGGCGCCACTTCTTTTGTTGGAAGTAATTTCCATAAAAGCTTTTTTACTCAAATCGATTTCTCTTCCTCTGGCAAAAGGACCACGGTCGATAACTTCAACGATTACGGATGCTCCATTAGCCTCATTTGTAATTCTGAGTTTGGTGCCAAAAGGAAGCTTTCTATGAGCAGCCGTTAATTTAGTATTGTCGAACCTCTTGCCGCTGGCCGTCTTTTTTCCATTAAATTTATCATGGTAATAAGAGGCGTGAGCGTTCTTTTTAAATAATACAAATTTTCCAGTTTCAACAATTACAGTATCTGGGGCGATAGCAGCTGGTTCTATAACTTTTTCTGCAACTTTTGCAGTTTTTTTTACAGTGTCTTTATTAATGGAAAATTTTTTGCTGTTAATAATTGTACTTTGACCGCTTACTATGCCAACGGTGGCTAGTAAAAATAAAAGTGTGATTATTTTTTTCATTTATAGTTTATTAGGTGAAACTTTTTGAACTGCAAAAAATATAGTAAAAAAAAGTCCTTTTCAGGACTTTTAAAATAGGTTAGAACCACAAGGCCCAAGGAATCCGGCTTAATATAAGCACAAGACCTAAACCGTAAAATATTGCAAAACCTTTAAATTTTGATTCACTGGTTAATGCTTTTTTGTGTTTTGACCAGCCAATAGTAATCAAAGCAATAGCGATCAGATTAATTAATGGATGCTCTAATGAAGTTAAACGCAATGCTTTATCTGACATTTGCCCTAAAGAGCTTAATCCTAAAGGAGATACAAAATACAAAATCAAACCAATTAGTAATTGAACATGCACTCCAATTAATCCAAATAAAGCAATTTTTTTGTCTTTTGAAGTAAATTCTTTTTTGGAAGACATTCCTATAATTGCATTTAAAACTGCTATAACTAAAACTAACAGTGCAACATAGGCCCAAACACAATGAATTTTTTGTAAAATAGTATACATAAAAAGTTTTTTAATTTAAACAAATATAACAAAAAAGAGCATAAAAAAACGGCATATAACTAAAAGTCAATGCCGTTTTTTAATTTATATAGATTCTAAAATATTAGAAATCGTAACGCAAAGTGAAGTTATAAGTTCTTCCAAATCCGAAGAAAACCTGGTTATTAACTGCTATGCCTTTATAGGTTTTTTGGGCAGGGAAATCTTCAGCAAAAAAGTTTGTTTTTGCTTCAGCGATATATATTTCATCAAAAACATTATTCACGTTCAATCTGAAATTTACTGATTTATTTTTTTTAGCACCTACTAACATTTTGTATGAGAATCCAGCGTCAACCAATCCATAAGAAGGTAATTCTAAAGACCCTCTGTTATTAGCTGCTGTAAAATTATTAGGAGAAATTGCTGCATATAAATTATCATTGTAATTATAGTTAGCATCCAAAGTAACTCTAGTCAATACTTCATAAGACGCACCGATAGAAGCTGTCATTTGAGCAGCATCACCCACTTTAACCTTATCTAAGTACAGAAGACCATTACTCAATTCAACATTGCTGTTATTGTATAACGTTGCATTAGCATTTCCACTGTATTCCCAGTTTCCAAAAGAGAACATTCCGTTTACTCTAAATCTGTCAGTAACTCTGGCAGTTCCCTCAAATTCAGCACCCATGTGAGTTTCGTTAAGTCCTGTATAATCATAATAACCTCCAGGATTGCCAGTTGTATTAGGATCATTTGTTCTTAAATTTCTATCTTTCCAAGTAGTGTAATATAAATTCACATTGGCAGTAAAAATTCCAGAACGGAAACCATATCCTGCTTCAGCAGCTGTAATTTTTTCATTCACTAAATACGGATTAACTAAGGAAGCATTTCCTGGATACACTGCATTAAAGAATGGCTGCTTTGAATAAAATCCTCCATTAACAAAAACATTATGATGCTCATTAATGTTATAGTTTACTCCCCCTTTTACATTACCTCCAAGAATATTTTCATAATCTGTAGAAGAAAGCGGGTCTGTCGTTTTGTATTTAAAATAATCAACCCTTTTGAAACCTTGTTGAGAAACAGCTCCTTGAATAAATGCTGTCAAGTTATCTTTTGAATATTCCAACTGAGTAAATACTCCATACCAATTTACTTTTCCATCATTATTAAAATTGATTTTATCTCCATCTTTAGCATTAGCAAATGGATTTCCAGATGGCTTAGTTGTATAAGTATTCGTTAAAACTCGATTTGGGTTATTCACGTCAAAATTATCAAAATATACATCTGCACCCAATAAATTATTTAAATTTTGATAGTGAATTCCTGTATATGTTCTTGCATCAAGACCTAAATCCCAAGTAAGGTTTTCTGTGAATTTTTTGTTGAAATTAATTACACCACCATACCAGTCATGAGAATTGATTGATGAAATTTGTGAAATACCTGAAGTAGTATTGTAAACATAATTAGGTGCACTACCAGTTCTACCTGTACTTGAGCTGTTTTGATAATTACCATTAATTTCGGTTCTTGTTCTATTCTCTCCATCAACAAAAACAGATGTTTGTCCAGAGTTATAGGCGTAAATCTTATCATAATCAACCAAACCATCAACAGTTCTAAATGCACTAGCTGTATAAGTTTGCCCTCTAACACCTCCTGCTCCTCTTGATCCTCCTCCACGACCCCAAGAACCGTAAATTACTGTAGATAAACTTGTAGTTTCGTTAATTTTATAATCCCAGTTAATAGATCCAACTGGTTTGTGGTAGTAGTTTCTAACCATGTTGAATTTTTCACCATTCAAATAACCCCAATCAGAGTTGTATTTTATGTTTGGCTCACCATCAACACCATACTGTTGATATTGAGCAATTGTAATATTTGAACTTCTTTGGTCGTGCCATTGTGGCGCACCTGTAAAAGTAAATTGAATATCGTGTTTGTTATTTTTGGTAGAATATCCTAAAGCGATAAAATAATTATCTCCAACAAACTCAGTTCCATCTACATAACCATCACCCATAGTGTGGCTGTATAAAACAGATGCAGAAAGACCATTTTCTAATTTTCCTGTAGAATATGAAGCTTGAGTTTTCAAGTAATTAGCATTACCGAAAGAAGAACTAACTGATCCTCCTTCTTTACGATCTGAAGTTTTAGTAATAACATTAATTGTTCCTCCAACAGAAGCAATTGCTAATTTTGAAGATCCTAAACCTCTTTGTACCTGCATTGCAGAAGTTACGTCAGACAATCCAGCCCAGTTACTCCAATATACAGCACTCGTTTCCATATCATTTACCGGCATACCGTTAATCATAACAGCAATATTCTTTTGATCAAAACCACGGATGTTCACTCTTGAATCTCCAAAACCTCCACCTGCTTTTGTAGCATATACAGAAGGTGTGTTTTTTAAGATTTCTGGAAATTCCTGAGTTCCTAATTTTTCCTGAATTTCAGCTGATTTGATTGTTGAAACAGCAACAGGTGTTTTTCTGTCTTTTGCAACGTCTACAACAGATGATTTTACAACTATCTCACTTAATTCATTAGAATTTGCAATTAAAACAATTCTGCCTAAATTTGCAGTTCCATTAGAAATCGTAAAATCAATAGTCTGGCTGGCATAACCAATGTAAGATATAATTAATTGCCCAGAGTCCGTGTTCGATTCAATGGTGAATTTACCATCAAAACCAGTTGAAACACTAGCTGATGTACCTTTAATAGCAATGTTTGCTCCAGGTAATGTACTTTGTCCATCTGTAATAGTTCCTGTAATTTTTCCTTGTGAAAATACTGTAGAAACCATTAAAAACAGTAATCCAGAGAGTAACCAATTTTTCATTGTTTTCATTCTTGTTAGTTTAAATATTTTTGGCAAAATTATAACAATTAAACGAATAAATGTTAACAATGCTTTAAGAAAATGCATCTTTTACTATACGTGCATAGTAAATAAGCATATATATATTTATTAATTAATATTTTTATTTTTTATTATTATTTAAGCGAAAATAATAAGAATATGGCAGCTTAAAATTCATTAGAAATCATTTTGATTTGAATAATTTAAAAAAAAACTCTTTTTAAATCTATAAAAAAAGCCCTGATTTTCAAAAATCAGGGCTTTTTTATCATTAGTGTTACACTTTTCGACCTACTTGTTTTCTAAAAAATGATTCAATAAAAATTGAGTAGAACTGTCGTGATTTTGAACTTTTTTAGCATTAATTTCATCTAATATCGAATTAGCCAGCTGTTTTCCAAGTTCAACTCCCCACTGGTCAAAACTAAAGATATTCCAGATAAAACCTTGCACAAAAATTTTATGTTCGTACATGGCAATCAAAGACCCTAATGATTTTGGCGTCAATTTTTGAATCAAAATAGTATTGGTTGGCTTATTTCCAGAAAACACTTTAAAAGGCAAAAGTACGCTTGCTTTTTCAGCACTTAGGCCTTGCTTATCAAATTCTGCCTGCACCTGCTCTGCCGATTTACCATTCATTAAAGCTTCAGTCTGGGCAAAAAAGTTCGACATTAATTTGTCATGATGATTATCATCTCCATATAAAGGTTTTACAAATCCGATAAAATCTGTAGGAATCAATTTTGTCCCCTGATGAATCAACTGAAAGAAAGCATGCTGTGCATTTGTACCTGGTTCGCCCCAAATGATAGTTCCTGTTTCATAATTTACCGGTTTACCGTCACGCCCTACACTTTTACCATTACTTTCCATTGTTCCCTGCTGTAAGTAAGGTGCTAATTTTTGCAGATATTGGGTATACGGTATTAAAGCTTCGCTTTCAGCACCAAAGAAATTATTATACCAAACGCTCAACAAAGCTAACGCCACTGGTATATTTTTGTCAAAATCGGCTGTCTTAAAATGTTCGTCCATTTCATTAGCACCAGTTAACAAATCATTGAAGTTATCGAATCCAACTGCCAAGCTAATAGAAAGACCTACAGCACTCCATAATGAAAAACGGCCTCCAACCCAGTCCCACATAGGAAATACGTTTTCAGGATTGATTCCAAACTCAGTTACTTTTTGAATATTAGTAGAAACAGCAACAAAATGTTTAGCCACATCTTCCTGAGTAGCTGATTTTAAAAACCAGGCTTTGATAGTTTCTGAGTTAGTTAAAGTTTCCTGAGTAGTAAATGTTTTAGAAACAATTACAAATAAAGTAGTTTCAGGATTTAATTTTTTGATGATTTCATTCACGTGATCGCCATCAACATTGGAAGCAAAATGTACGTTTAAATGATTTTTATAGTATTGCAAAGCTTCGACAGCCATAACTGGTCCTAAATCCGATCCGCCAATACCTATATTAACAACATCTGTAAATGGTTTTCCTGTATAACCTGTTCTCTGTCCCGAAGTAATTTCGTTTGTAAATGCTTTTACTTTATTCTTTACTTCATATACTTCTGGCATTACATTTACACCATCTACATTGATTTCTGCCGATTCTTTGGCACGCAAAGCAGTATGCAAAACAGCTCTGCCTTCGGTCTGATTAATAATTGCTCCGCCAAAATAATCTGCAATAGCGTTTTTCAGACCCGTTTCGTCCGCTAATTCAAGCAGCAGGTTAATAGTTTCCTGATTAATCCTGTTTTTAGAGTAATCAACTAAAAAATCGTTCCATTTTAAATGAAACTTTTCTGTTCTTGATGGATCAGCTTGAAACATTGCTGCCATTGAAGCATTTTGAATTTCAGTATAGTGTGCCTGCAGTTTTTTCCAGGCAGAAGTTTCGGTTGGGTTTATTGTATTTAAAGCCATTTTATTCTTGTTTTTTATGTTGTGCAAATTTACTGAATAAAGTTTGAATGGACTAAAATCAGGCGATTATATAACAATATAATATCAAAAAAAATATAGAAATAGATTCTATTGGCTAAATAATAAAAAATTTCTGTTATAAATTGGAAACACTATCCAATTCGAATTTCAGAGGTTCTATTTTCTTCAAAAAACGCTCCTTGTTTTTTGGGTTCATAGGCTCGCCATTGGGCAATTTGAGACGCAAAGCATCGACTTGAACTCCATTTTTCCAGAACCGATAACATACATGTGGCCCTGTTGCCAGTCCGGTACTTCCAACCAATCCGATGGTCTGGCCTTGAGTAACATGCTGTCCGCGTCTTACCAATATTCTTGACATGTGCAAATATTGAGTAGAATAAACCTTATTATGCTTTACTTTAACAAAGTTTCCATTCCCGGCTGTATATCCAGTCTGCTCTACCGTACCCGCTGCTGTCGACGAAATAGGGGTTCCATAGGGAGCAGCATAATCGGTTCCTTTGTGTGCTTTCCAGATTTGCTGTACCGGATGAAAACGATTGGAAGTAAAACGAGAGGTAATACGGCTAAACTTTATAGGAGATTTTAAAAAGAAGTTTTTCAGCGTTTTTCCATCTTCGTCATAATAATCAACATTTCCAGAACCTTGATTCTGCTCAAAAGGGAAAGCATAAATAATTTTGCCTTTATATTCAAAAAATGCTGCCTGCAAACTATCTACTCCGTCATAAATAGAATCGTTTATATATCTTTCTGTAAATGTCAATCCAAAGCGGTCTCCTTTTTTTACTTTGAAGAAATCTATAGACCATGCAAAAATCTTGGAAATTTTACTTGCCAATGCTCCTTCGACTTGAGCGCTTTCCAGTGTTTCAGACAATGATCCTTTCAGAACACCTCCAATAGTCCTGCGTTTTAAGGTTAACGGCTTTGTTTTTTTGGAAGCTTTTGCAATGGAATCCCTCAAGTCAATAATATAATAATGTAATGCATCAGGCTGATAAATAAAAATATTCAAGCTATTGGTCTTATTCTTGGAACGCAGCAGCGTGTATTTTTTGTTTATTCTAATGGTTCGAACATCAAAAGTATCCTTCACTTGAGTTACAATATCATAAACCCGCTTATTCCCAATATTTTGATTTTGCAAAATGCTTCCGAATGTGTCTCCAGATTTTATAGAGTCCTGAACTACATTAAAATCTGAAAATTTAAATCCAAAGTCACTTTTTTTAGATTTAGGAATTACTTGATTTTCCACAAATTCCTTATCCTTATTACAAGAAATTAAGGAAAAAAGCACTGCCACAATTACAATTATCTTCTTCAAATTATGTCTTTTTTTTATCTTTAATTTTCAGTTCCCCAATTAGCCAATTCCTCCTCACTCCATAATTCTGGGAAGAAAATCCTTCTTTGATATCGTGGATGCATATATTTTTTCCAGTCGCTTCCGCCAGTCGCTTCTCCATCTCCTTTGCCATTGTCAATATATTTTCTTGCTGCATTTAAATGCCCCATTACCCATGTTACATTTACTGTATGGTCATAATGGCGCATTGCCTTTATCAACTCGGGGTTTTCGCGATCAGAATCTGGCAGCTGCTTAAATTTCTGCCACAGATTTATCGTGTTGTACTCTTTCATCTGAGCTATAAACGCAGCTTTGTATTTGCGCTCAAACTCTAACAGCAGATATGATTTCTCACCAGTCTGATGATCCTTTCCAGCCGCTTGCCAATACATATGATCTAAAGCATGCTCATAGGGTGTGTTCCTGTCAATGGTGGCACGAAAACGGTAATCGATCAGATTGATCAAATCAGTCGACGCAATCTCTATCATTCGGTACTGCGCGCTTTGAAAACCGCTTGCGGGTGTCAGTGTATTTCTAAACTTCATGTATTGTTCAACTTCCATACCATCGCCCATAATATCAAAAGAGGTGGTAAGCATATCGAAATAACGGCTGATTCTCATTAACCTTTCGGTAAAAAAAACGGTTGTTAATTTTTCAGCATAGGAAATCTGATGCATTTCCCAAAGTATCATTTTAAAAAGCAATTCATTAACCTGATGATACATAATAAAAACCATTTCATCAGGAAGTGTGGTTCTTTGAATCTGCAGATTTAATAAGGCATCGGTTTGAATATAATCCCAATAAGTTATGGGCTTTGACCAAAGCAATCCTTCAAGATGCGTCTCTGTTTTTTGATTTATCTGCTGGAATTTTTCGTCAATTTGCTCCAAAATTGATGCTGTGGTATCATTTATTGTCATTTTGCTTTTAATTTAAACGGATTATTCAATCCTTTGTACTCATCCAAATCCGCTTTAAGAGAACCCACCAAAAGTGTTGCTTTTATCCTGATTGGTATTTTATTGTAGTCATCTGAAATCCATAAGGTTAAACTCTCCTCCTCTTTGAATATACGTCCAGACTGTACCAAAGGTCTAAAAATCATGGTAGAAACCACTCCAAATTTAGTTTTAATATCCTCTCTGCCTATGAATTTTAACTTAAATTTTGTAATCTCATTATCAAAAAACATATCGATAATAACCGATTCGCCTGCTTTGATTTTATTGATGTTAGGATAATTTCTCAGATAATAAAATGAAGAGAGGATATCTTGAGCATTTTTTGGAAAATCAAAGGCCTTTTCGGTTTTGTGCTTATAATCTTTTACTAACACTCTGTTGGTTTTCTGATTAAAAAAGCCTTCCTGATTTTTGATATAACCGCCTTCGTTGATTTTTCGAATAAAACGATAGGGGTTTCTTGTATCTTTATCAATGTAGCTTTCGTATACATCCTGGACATTAAAAAAGAATTTGGTCATGCCTGTAGAATATCCTTTGCCTACAACATGATAAACCGGTTCATTGTTTAGTGTTTCATCTTTTACTTCGATAGTTGCATATCCTGCATTTATAAGACCATAATGCACTCTGAACTTTAGGAATTCACCCCCGGCAAAAGCTTCTTCTTTTTGAGTATCGAAACCTAAAGTGCTAATCACTAGCAGGAAAATTATAATTTTTTTCATGGGATCGATTGTTGCAAAAATAGTACCAAATGTATTAAAACAAAAAAACTCAGTCAAATTAATGACTGAGTTTTTATGCTATTAACTAACCAAAAAACTATAAATTATGAAAATTTATATGAAACTAAGAAGGAAACCACCCCTCCTTGATTTGCGAGTACAAAGTTATTGCATAAATCGAATTATTTTTAACAAAAAATCGAGTTTAACACAATATTTGCATCTTTAAGAGTTGTTTAACTATTATTTTTTTTGATAATGTAAAAAAAATTAAATTTTACAAAGTTCCTCGCAATTCCTGTTCACGCTCTATCGACTCAAAAAGAGCCTTAAAATTCCCTGCTCCAAATCCCTTGGCTCCCATTCTTTGGATTATTTCAAAAAATAAGGTTGGGCGATCCTGGACTGGTTTAGTGAAAATCTGCAATAAATAACCATCTTCGTCGGCATCTACCATAATTGCTAATTTTTCAATTTCATTTAAATCTTCCTTCATCATATCCATGTGCACTCCAAGCCTTTGCGGTACGGCTTCATAGTAAGCGTGAGGAGGAGATGATAAAAACTCTACTCCTCGCGCTTTCAGCTCCGAAACTGTTTTTATAATATCGTCTGTAGCAATGGCGATGTGCTGAATACCTGGACCTCCATAAAAATCCAAGTACTCCTCTATTTGTGATTTTTTCTTTCCTTCGGCTGGCTCGTTAATAGGGAATTTGATTCTTCCATTTCCATTGGACATCACTTTGCTCATCAAAGCCGAATATTCGGTATTGATCTGTTTGTCATCAAATGATAAGAAATTTACAAATCCCATTACCTCTTCGTAGAATTTTACCCAGATATTCATTTCGTTCCACCCAACATTGCCCACCATGTGGTCAATATATTTTAAACCTGCTGGTTCTGGATTATAGTCTGATTTCCAATCTTTATAACCTGGCAGGAAAACCCCGTTGTAATTTTTTCTTTCAACAAAAATGTGAACTGTTTCTCCATAAGTATAAATTCCTGAACGCACTACTTCCCCAAACTCATCCTGCTCCACTGTTGGTTCCATAAAAGAACGCGCACCACGTTTCATAGTTTCTTCGTATGCACTTCGGGCATCTTCGACCCATAGTGCGGCAACTTTTACTCCGTCACCATGTTTTTTCAGATGATCATGAATAGGAGAATCCTGCGTTAATGGAGTTGTCAAAACAATTCGGATTTTGTCTTGCTTAAGCACATACGAAGCTCTGTCTTTTACTCCAGTTTCTAATCCTGCATATGCCAATGACTGGTAACCAAAAGCAGTTTTATAATAATGTGCCGATTGTTTAGCGTTGCCTACGTAAAACTCTACATAGTCGGTTCCCAGAAGCGGAAGGAAATCCTGTGCTCCTTCGAATATTTTCTCTAATCCGTATTCTACTGATTTTATTTCTTTTGACATGATCTTTGTTTGTTTAACCGGTTAATTGTTTCTGTGTTTAACCGAAATTTTTGTTGATTTAACTAAAGCCTAGCCCTGATGGAAGCGGCATCCTGTGATCCCGGGGTTCGGGATTACAGATATAGCGGACAGCAGGAAACAGCTCCTAATTATTGATTAAATTTGATGCGTTTTTATATTGATATACTAAATAGATTAGCTAACGCTCCGTTCACTTTGTTCGGGTGCTTCGTTCCTGGCAATGATTAATCGATCCATGATTTATAGTACTGCCCATCGTCTAATCCCATAGCTTCCTCGGTTACCATAAGCGGATGAAAAGTGTCGACCATTACCGCTAATTCCTGAGTTATGGTTTGTCCTATGCTTCGCTCCATAGCTCCTGGTGCAGGACCGTGAGGGATTCCTTTTGGATGCAATGTAATGTGTCCTTGCTCAATATTGTTGCGGCTCATGAAATCGCCATCTACATAATACAAAACCTCATCACTATCGATATTGCTGTGATTGTATGGTGCCGGAATGGCTTTGGGGTGATAATCATAAAGCCGAGGACAGAATGAACAAACAACAAAAGCTGCGGTTTCGAAAGTTTGATGCACTGGAGGCGGCTGATGCACGCGGCCTGTTATAGGTTCAAAATTATGGATACTGAATCCATAAGGGAAATTGTAGCCGTCCCAGCCCACCACATCAAAGGGATGCGTGGCGTAAACCACTTCATGAATCATTCCCTCTTTTTTTATTTTGATAATAAAATCTCCTTTTTCATCGTGAGATTCTAATCCGGATGGCAAAATAAAGTCCCGCTCGCAGAATGGGGAATGCTCCAAATGCTGTCCAGACGCATTTTTATATCTTTTTGGAGTATAAAAAGGAGCAAATGATTCTACATAAAACAGACGGTTCTCTTCTGAATCAAATTCTATCTGGTAAATAATCCCTCGGGGAATAATCAGATAATCACCATACTGGAAAGAGATGTTGCCTAACATCGTTCTGAGTTTACCCTTGCCTTTATGAATAAAAATCATTTCGTCGGCATCGGCATTTTTATAGAAATAACCCGTTAATGATTTTCTGGGAGCAGCTAATCCAATAATGCAGTCTCTATTGACCAGCATAGGTTTACGGCTTTGCAGGAAATCGTCTTCGGCTTTTAACTCGAAGCCTTTCAGCAGTAATGATCTGATGTTTTTTTCAATCGCAATTTTAGGTTCAACCGAATACGATTTTAGTATTTCTTTGACCTGAGTAGGCCTGTGTATATGATACGAAAGTGATGAATTTCCATGAAAACCCTCTGTTCCAAATAGCTGCTCATAATATAGTCCGCCATTTGGTTTTTCAAACTGGGTGTGCCTTTTTGGAGGAATATTTCCTAGTTTATGATATATTGGCATGATTTTTCAAATTAGAAAATTAAACAAATGTAAAATCAGATAATTAGATAATTTGGCAATTAATTGGAGTGCATTTAGTTAATGAAAACGCATATAGAAGATTGAAAACATTAAAAGCCACACAGCATTTTCTAATTATTTAATAGATTTATTATCTAATTAAAAATCACTCTGGATTTCTCTTAATCAAGAATTGAAGATACTCTAATAAACCTGTCCAATTTGTTTTCATAATTACAAATATCGTAATTTTATTTGATAAAAAATATAAATTAAAAAATAAATCCAACAGAAAACCAAAGATATGATTTGGATATTTCTGGTGACCATGAATATTTAATTTCTATTGGTCCAATAACGGTTTCCAATCCATAACCAAATGCGTATCCAGAATATTTGGGGAGTGAAATCCAGTCTAGCGAATTGTAGAGATCATCGCCAAGATTGGCATAATTAGCCGAAAGATTAATATGATTTTTTTTAAAAATCTCATAATCCAATGTGATAGTAGACTCCAGATAGCTATTGCCCGAGATACTTAAAAAATCATATCCATAAAAATACTTGAAATTGTTAGTCTTATTATATCCATATCCTCCTAAAATAAAATCAAAATAAGGAATGCTTTTATCTCCAATGGATATTCCTGATTCAGCTTGGAATTTTATAGTTGTATTTTTAAAAACTGTCTTAGCAATACCAGCTTCACTGTTTATAATAAAAGAAGGTGTAAAAATTTCATCCTTTTCTGAAGAAAACATATAAAATTGAGGTCTTGAAGAAAAATACCATCCTTTTTTAGGATAGTATTTATTATCATAGGAATCATATTTGATATAACCAAAAACACTTTCGTAAGTACTTTTTGTAATATTTGGGCTTACTTCAAGTGTTGGAGATGAAATATCGAGATATTCAAGCTCGACCCCAACTCCAATGAGGAATTTTTGTGCAAATACAGATTGAACGTAAATTTGATTTGACAAATTTAAATAATCAATATTTATTGAATTTATACCGCTAATATTGTATGTTATTACGCTGACAGGAACATTTTTATTAAACTGGTTCAATTGCGACTTGAATCCATAACTCAATTGGAATCCATTGTCAATATAATAATCAAAATAATACCTAAGATTGTCTCCTAAAACCAGATCGGCAGATAAAAAATCATTTTTGAAAAACGTTTTTTTGTTGGTAATGTTTGCCAAAACGGCACTTTTATATAGCCCATCATAATGCAAAGCAAATTTTAAATTTGTTTTTATAGGGCTTTCTGTCAAGTTGAGTACTAGATCATCATATTCGCCATCCTTATCAAAATAATAACTTACATTACTGAAATTCTGTGTTGCATTCAGGTTATTTATTCCTTTTTCTAAATCCTTGAAACTAATTTTGGACTTTGGCTTAAAATTTAATTTCCCAATAATATAATCTCTTGAATAATTCTTGAGGTCATTTATTTTTATGTCAACAATGTTCAGACTATCGCTTTGAGCTTTTAATTTGGGTTTGTGATAAGGATTAGCCTTATCAACCAGAAGATCTATTTTTTCGTATATAGAAAAAGCTGCATCTTCACCTTTTTTAATAATCTCGGCTGCTTTTTCAAAAGATACTACTCCATAATTTTTAACATCAGGCTTTATGTAAATTTCTGTAAGATTTGCATTTTTTTTCATTCTTTCAATCATCTGCAGATTGGTAATCTGAAAGAAAACTTTGGATGCGCTCCTAAGTTCGTCTTTACTCAGTAATCCCGATTGAACATCTACTCCTATTATAATATCGGCACCCATGTTTCGAACTTCGTCAATTGGATAATTATTAATCACCCCGCCATCAATAATTAAATTGTTATCAATGACAATAGGTGCAAATATGGAAGGCAAAGAGGAACTCCCAGTTATAGCCTGAGCCAAAATCCCTTTGTTAAAAACCACCTGCTCTCCTAGAGCGATATTAGTTCCAACACATACAAAAGGAATAGGCAGCTCATTAAAATCACGAATATGCCTGACTGGAAATGTTAAACGGCTTAATAAATTAAAATTATACATCCCTTTAGACAATGCCTCGGGCGTACCAATGCTGAATTTATTAAAAGGGAGAATCAAAGCATAAAGCTCATCATTTCGTTTTTCATAAAAATTTTTAGAAGATCGGGGTATAAAATCATTAATAACATTGCTGAAATTGGTAGTATCAATAATGGAGTCAATTTGCTTGGCATTATATCCCATAGCATAAAGCCCGCCAATAACTGCTCCCATACTGGTTCCGCCAATGTAGTCTATTTTTATCCCGGCATCTTCCAATACATTTAAAACACCTATATGAGCAAACCCTTTGGCTCCTCCTCCGCTCAACACCAGGCCTATTTTTGGTTTTTTGGGTACATCTTGAGCACTTGAGGCAATAGGCAATAGACAATAGGCAAAAAGAAGAAAGATTTTTAATATAAAAAACAGAGTACCATCAACCTTTGCCCATTTAGTGCAAACAAAATCAGTTTTAACTTTTTGCTTATGGCTTATGGCTGTTGCCTCAATTATCATATTAAATATTTTTATTGTAAAAGTCGGTAATTTTTTTGGCTTTTGACACTCCAACTACGTCAGAAATTTCTTTTTCGGTGGCCAATTTTAGTCTTTTAACACTTTTAAAATGTTTTATTAAGATTAACATTGTCTTTTCGCCAATTCCGGGTATGCTTTCAATAGAAGAATTCAAGGCTGCCTTGCTTCTCTTGTCTCGGTGAAAAGTAATTCCAAAACGGTGCGCCTCATTCCGTAATTGCTGAATGACTTTTAAGGTTTCCGATTTTTTATCTAAATACAATGGTATTGAATCTCCGGGATAAAACAGCTCTTCCAGTCTTTTTGCAATTCCGATAATAGCTATTTTACCTCGCAATCCCAAAGCATCTATGCTTTTTAATGCCGATGACAGCTGTCCTTTTCCTCCATCTATAATAATCAAATTAGGCAATGGTTCATTTTCGTCCAAAAGCCTTTTATAGCGGCGATAGACTATTTCTTCCATCGAGGCAAAATCGTCAGGACCCACTACTGTTTTTACATTAAAATGCCTGTAATCTTTTTTGCTGGGTTTTCCATCTTTAAACACCACGCAGGCCGCTACAGGATTCGTTCCCTGAATGTTGGAGTTATCAAAACATTCTATATGCCTTGGCTCAGCTGGCAATCGCAAATCGCTTTTCATCTGTGCCATTATCCTATTGGTGTGGCGGTCTGGATCTACAATCTGTAATTGTTTCAGTTGTTCAATTCTGTAAAATTTGGCATTTCTAATGGATAAATCCAGTATCTGTTTTTTATCTCCCAACTGGGGTACTGTAATTTTTATGGCTGGCCCCAGATCCAGATCAAAAGGAACAATGACTTCTTTAGACAGCAATTGAAAACGTTCTCTCATTTCAACTATAGCCAATTCCAGCAGCTCTTCGTCTGTTTCTTCTAGTTTCTTCTTAATTTCCATTGTATGAGAACGGATAATAGATCCATGCGATATTTGCAGAAAATTGATAAAAGCCGCACTCTCGTCCGAAACTATAGAGAATACATCAATATTGGTAATCTTAGGATTTATTATTGTAGATCGTGATTGATAATTTTCGAGAATTTCAATCTTTTCTTTTACTTTCTGCGCCTCTTCATACTTCATTTCCTCGGCATAATTAATCATCAGGCGCTTAAAATCTTTCATGCTCTCTTTAAAATTTCCTTTCAGAATTTCGCGGATGGCATGCACCTGTTTTTGATAATCCTCAAGTGATTCAAACCCTTCGCATGGCCCCTTGCAATTACCAATATGAAACTCCAGACACACCTTGAATTTGCCGCTGTCTATATTGCTTCTGCTCAAATCATAATTGCAGGTGCGCAATGGGTACAGTTCTTTTATTAAATCCAGAATAGTATGAACGGTCTTAAAATTGGTATAGGGCCCAAAATATTCTGATCCGTCCTTGACCATTCTGCGGGTAGCAAAAATTCTGGAAAAAGGTTCTTTCTTAATACATATCCAAGGATAGCTTTTGTCATCGCGCAACAGTACATTGTATCTGGGCTGAAGCGTTTTAATCAGATTGTTTTCTAATAAAAGCGCATCCGTTTCAGTAGGAACAACTATGTGCTTAATGGTTACAATTTTCTTGACCAGCACATTTGTCTTGGCTGCATCATGAATTTTATTAAAATAGGAAGAGACTCTTTTTTTTAGATTTTTGGCTTTGCCCACATATAAAATCTTTCCTTCCTTGTCATAATATTGATATACACCGGGACCATCGGGCAGGGTTTGTATTTGCAGGGCTACATTAGGGTTGGTCATTGGATTTTATGAATGCAGATTAACTTTCAGTATACAAATATAATCATTAATCTTTTTTGGTTCGAACACTGTCTTTGCCAAAACATTCATAATATATTTTAGAAAGATATATCAATAAATAACGCCATTTTTTAACTTCCAATATTAAAATATTATTAATCTTCATTAAAAATTTTATAATCATATTCAATTTTTCAATTCCTTAAATTAAAAATTTAACTAATTTATATAAAATTTTTAATTATAAATAATAAATATTAAAATGTAATATCAAAATTTTAATATGAATAATTAAAATTTTAAATAATTTTTATAATTTTAGATAAAATATTTAAATTCAATACAGTATGCCAATAGATAATTTAGGTAAAGTTCATTTTTCGAATACACAGATTGAGGATATAAATGAAGCCTTGGCAGTCTTAACGGCTGCTCTAGAGAATATGTCTGTAAATCTGAGCCCATCAGAGCATCAAAAATATGGACGCGTAAAAGAGAAAAACAAATTACTTATTGACAAGGTAAAAAACTACCATGACAATGAACCCCAATTGAGCTCTCCCGAGGTGGACTGGGATGAGTTTAATCGTGATTATAACAATCGTTTACAGGTTTCGCAGATGCTATCCAAAATTAAATCTATCGAAAACCAGCTCATAAATATTAAAATACTTGGCGATTACGACAATTATAGTGATGCCCTGAGAGATTATCAATATGCCAAATACAAAAACAGGTTTGCTTCTGAATATGGCTATGAAAGAAAAATTGAAGATATGATAGTTTTTTTTCCCCGGACAGGAATAACCAAAAAGAAGATCTAAAAGCTCCTATGACAATCAATTCTTTGCCGGAGTACATGTTTTTTAACTTTTTTAAATATTTATGTTTCTATCTGAAATCTCGTAATTTGGCCTAAAAATAATTTCTATATTTAGGCTTTTATTTTACAGGATGAAAGACACAAAACCCTTAATAATTTTTGGCGAAATTGTTTTGCCGGGCGAAAGCAAAACCATTCAGCTGGAAATAGCCCGACTGCATACCACCACTAAGCTTACAATCCCGATAATTGTAAAACGCTCCAAAATAGCTGGTCCTGTAGTACTTTTTTCGGCAGGGATTCATGGCGATGAGTTTAATGGGATCGAAATCGTGAGACAGCTCATTACCAAAAAAATAAATAAGCCCAAAAAAGGAACCATCATTTGCATACCCATTATAAACATTTATGGTTTTATCAATAAATCAAGGGATTTTCCTGACGGACGAGATTTGAATCGTGTATTTCCCGGGAGCAGGAAAGGGTCATTAGCCAGCCGTTTTGCCTATCATATCATTACCGATATTATGCCTCTTGTAGATTATGCCGTTGATTTTCATGCCGGGGGCGCCGGACGCTTTAATGCACCGCAGATCAGGCTTACGCCAAATAATCCCGCTGTCAAGATATTGGCCGATGCATTTAATGCGCCTTTCACCCTGTTTTCAAAAAACATTGCTGGCTCTTTTAGAAATGCAAGTGAAAAAATAAACGTAAAAATGCTATTGTTTGAAGGCGGCAAATCATTAGACATTAATCATAATGTAGCCGAAGAAGGCATTAACGGAGTGAAACGTTTTTTAAAACACCTGGACATGCTCGATCCTAAACATTATGCTCCTGTACAAAAAAAACAGACCATATATATCGAAAAATCCGGCTGGCTGAGAGCCAAATGCTCAGGACTGCTCATTGATAATAATCTGGTAGGGCAATTTGTTAAAAAAGGCACTGTACTTGGCATGATAACTGATCCTTTTGGGAAGTTCGAACGAAAGATAAAAGCTCCAAATGATGGATATGTTCTTAATGCCAATCACTCACCTGTTGTCTATCAGGGCGATGCCATTTATCATCTTTCGAATACTGGAGAAGAGGAACAGGAAGATGAAGAAGAATAAAATCTAACAATTATCATATTTATTTTCATTGACTACTCCTAATTTTGAATTAAAAATTAGAGAATATGCTGTACTGGAAAAAGTTATCGCAAAAAGAGAGACAAGCTCGAATCGAAAAAGCCCTGGAAGAAAACGTAAACTTTACTTTGGATACTTCTTTAGGATATCCAGCTTCAAAATTAGATAGTAAGGTATATTATGAAGAAGCCTCTTTCTTGGCAGATGCGCCAACACTAAAAACCTATGTTGCCAATCCTAACCACATAGGATGCCATACCCTAGGTGCTTCTGAAAAAGCCTTTAAAGGCACTCAGGAAATGGAACGCGAAGTGCTGGATGTACTTGCTGTCGATATTTTTAAGGCTCAGCCAAAATCCTACGACGGCTATATTTCGCCAGGAGGGACAGAAGCTAATATTCAGGCCATTTGGATGTACCGCAATTATTTTATTGATAAACTTGGTGCCAACCCTTACGAAATTGCAATTTTAGCATCAGAGGACACGCATTACTCTATTCCAAAAGCAGCAAACATGTTAATGCTGGACTGGCTGAAAGTACCTGTAGATTTTGAAACTAGAGAAATTGATACTTTTCGATTAGAAAACATTATCATAAAAGCCAAAAAACAAGGAAAAAAATATTTCATCATCATATCAAATATGGGAACAACTATGTTTGGGGCAGTTGACAACCCAAATGATTATGTCCAGGTTCTTGAAAAACACCACCTCATTTATAAAATACATCTTGATGCTGCTTATGGCGGCTTTATATATCCTTTCAGTAATCGGGATTCAGAGCTGAATTTCGAAAATCCAAAAATCAGCTCCATAACTATTGATGCCCACAAAATGCTGCAGTCGCCTTATGGAACCGGAGTTTTTCTTTGCCGTAAAGGACTGATCGAAAACGTTCTGACCAAAGAAGCCGAGTATATAGAGGGAATGGATTTAACTGTTTGCGGCAGCCGGTCTGGATCCAATGCCGTTGCTGTATGGATGATCTTATTCACTTATGGGCCTTTTGGATGGTGCGAAAAAATACGGGTTCTGCAAATGAGAACGCAGTGGCTTTGTGATCAATTGGACGAATTAGGCGTAGCCTATTTTAGAGAGCCTTTTATGAATATCGTTACTATTCAAGCGCAATTTATCAAAGAATCCCTGGTCAAAAAATTTGATTTGGTTCCTCAAAAACACAACGGTGAAAATTCATGGTATAAAATTGTGATTATGGATCATGTAGAAGTAGATCATTTAAGTACTTTTATAGACGATCTAAAAAAAACGCTTTATGTTAAAAAAAACATTACGGACAAAGTATAAAACATTACGAAAAGAACTCACCCAAACTGACATAGAAGAAAAAAGCCTGGTTATTGCCAATGAAATACTTAAACTCCCTATTTGGGACAAAACCTATTTTCACATTTATCTGCCAATAACTGAGCAAAAAGAAGTTGATACCGAATTTATATTACACTTATTATCTGGAAAAGATAAAGAAATTGTAGTTTCAAAAAGTGATTTTGAAACTAGAGAAATGACTCATTTTCTTTTGACAGATAACACCCGGATACAAAAAAACGAGTACAATATTCCCGAACCTATTGATGGCATTGAAGTTCCTGCTGCAAAAATTGAAGTTGTATTTGTCCCTCTTTTAGCTTTTGACAAAAAAGGAAACCGCGTGGGCTATGGCAAAGGTTTTTATGATAAATTCCTAACCAGATGTAAACCCGAAACCATTAAAGTCGGCCTTTCTTTCTTTGAACCCGAGGAATTTATTTCGGATGTTTATGAGAGTGATGTACTGCTGGATTATTGTGTTTCGCAACAAGGAATTTACACGTTTTAAATTTCTGCTTTACTTACCATTTAGATTTAGTATTTTTGTCGCTTAACCTATTATAAGCTATGAAAATATTTAAAACCCCAAGTTTTACATTGCAAATTATCATAATGTTATTTGCTCTGACAATTGCAGGCTGCAGCGTTCATGTTGCGCATAATAATGGCACAGCTAAAACTAAAAAAGTCCCTCCTGGGCAAGCCAAAAAAATGACTGGAGCAAAAAGTGCCAAAAATTATGCCCCTGGCCACAATAAATAAACAAACGAAAAGAGGCTGAATTTACCATTCAGCCTCTTTCACTATATACAATACAAGCAAATTCCTAGTGCTTATGAAATGCTTTTTTGTTGAATACAATTAAAATTCCAACTCCAGTAGATATAGCCATATCGGCAACGTTGAAGATGGCATTGAAGAAAGTAAAATTACGTCCGCCAAAATAAGGAACCCATTCCGGCATTGGATAGTCCTTTACGAAAGGAAAGTAAAACATATCCACTACCTGACCATTTAACCAGGTACCATAAGGAGTATCTGAAAATATAGTTGCCAGCTGCTGATGACTGTTATCAAATATAACTCCATAAAACACAGAGTCAATAATGTTTCCTAATGCTCCAGCAAATATCAAAGCTATAGCAACAATAAGATAATTGGAACTTCTTTTTCTTTCGACAGCATCCCAAAGCCAATAACCGATTCCTGTTACAGCAAAAAGCCTAAAAACAGTCAGGATTAATTTACCATACTCTCCGGGAATTTTGGTTCCCCAAGCCATTCCTTCATTTTCGATAAAATGAATCTGAAACCAGTTGAACACATGGACCTCTTCTCCTAATATGAAATTTGTTTTTACATATATTTTAGACACCTGATCTACTAACAATATAAGAATAATAAGAAAATATGCTTTGACTAATGACATCTATAAAATTTTTAACGGCGTAAAAGTAGTAAATTAAGAAAAAAAAACGCTCCTAAAGGAGCGTTAATTATTGCGGTATAAAGACTTTTATCTCTGAAGATTTTTTGCCTCGATGCTCATTGTAGCGTGAGGAACAATTTTTAGTCTTTCTTTTCCAATTAATTTTCCAGTGATTCTGCATACACCGTACGTTTTGTTTTCTACTCTAAATAAGGCACTCTTCAAATCCCGTATAAACTTTTCCTGACGAATGGCTAGCTGCGAGTTAGCTTCTTTAGACATTATTTCGCTCCCCTCTTCGAATGCTTTAAACGTTGGAGATGTATCATCCGTACCGTTGTTAAGGTCATTCATGTAGGCGCTTTTAATCAAATCCAAATCAGCCTGTGCCTTTACGATTTTATTCTGAATGATTTCCTTAAACTCTGCTAAATCAGCGTCAGAGTATCTTGCTACTTCATCTACCATAATACTAATTTTTTGTAATTATTATACTTGTTGTTATTCCATCAAAGTCAATTTCCGTGCCATTTGCCATAACATCTTCAAAAACAAGAACTTCTGTCAGTGTTTCTGATTTAATGTAGTCTTCATTGGCGTTTACTGCTGTTTCCAAAGTATCATTTTTCTGCAAATGAACTTTAATTTTATCAGTCACTTCAAATCCGGCTTCCTTACGGATGTTTTGAATCCTGTTTACTAATTCCCTTGCTATACCTTCTTGTTTTAGCTCAGCTGAAATTGTAATATCCAGTGCCACCGTGATTCCATTTGAATTGGCAACCAGCCATCCTTCAATATCTTGTGACGATATTTCTACATCTTCTAGTGATAAAATTACACTATTTCCCGCAATTACAATGGTTAAGGTGCCTTCTTTATCAAATTGTGAGATTTGTTCACTAGTTAAATTCTGTATCTCTTTGGAAATCAGACCCATGTCTTTTCCGAATCGAGGTCCCAAAGCTTTGAAATTCGGCTTGATCTGCTTGATTAAAACACCAGAAGCATCATCAAGGAGTACGATTTCTTTTACATTTACTTCGGCTTTGATTAAGTCAGAAACTGCTTCAATTTCAAGTCTCTGATTCTCGTCAAGCACTGGTATCATTACCTTTTGCAATGGCTGACGTACCTTGATCATTTCCTTTTTACGCAGTGATAAAACAAGAGAAGAGATAGTCTGCGCTTTCTGCATTTTGCTCTCTAACATTTTATTAACATACTTTTCAACTGAAACAGGGAATTTAGCCAAATGTACCGACTCATATTTTTCTGTTTCTGTCGCTTTTGTCAGGTCTCTATAAAGGGAGTCCATAAAGAACGGAGCAATTGGTGCACTTAGTTTACTAATACTTACCAAACAGGTATATAATGTTTGATAAGCAGCGATTTTATCTTGTGCGTATTCTCCTTTCCAAAAACGGCGACGGCACAAACGAACGTACCAGTTACTTAAATTCTCCTGTACAAATTCAGATATTGCTCGAGCGGCTTTTGTTGGCTCATAATCAGCATAAAAACCATCAACTTCGGCGATTAATGTGTTTAATTCCGAAATGATCCATTGGTCAATTTCAGGTCTTTCGTTTACTGGAATTTCAGCTTCGGTATATTTAAATCCATCGATGTTAGCATATAACGAGAAGAATGAATACGTATTGTAAAGTGTTCCAAAGAACTTACGTCTCACTTCGGCAATTCCTTCGATATCAAATTTCAGGTTATCCCAAGGATTGGCATTCGAAATCATGTACCAACGGGTTGCATCTGGACCATATTCAGCAATCGTTTCAAAAGGATCTGTGGCATTTCCTAGACGTTTGGACATTTTTTGCCCGTTTTTATCCAAAACCAAACCATTTGAAACTACATTCTTGTAAGCTATTTTATCGAAAACCAAGGTTCCAATAGCGTGTAACGTATAAAACCATCCGCGAGTCTGATCTACTCCTTCAGCAATGAAATTCGCTGGAAAATCCTTGTTGTCATCGATTTTGTCTTTATTTTCAAAAGGATAATGCCATTGTGCGTAAGGCATTGCTCCAGAATCAAACCAAACGTCGATCAGATCACTTTCGCGCTTCATCGGTTTCCCAGAAGCGGAGACCAAAGTAATTTCATCCACAACATTTTTGTGCAAATCAATTAAGTCATAATTTGATTCAGACATGTTTCCGATTTCAAAACCTTTAAACGGATTTTCTTTTTGAAAACCAGCTTCGATCGATTTTTCGATTGCATTGTATAATTCTTCAACAGAACCAATCAGAACTTCTTCTTTTTTGTCTTCGGTTCTCCAGATTGGCAACGGAATTCCCCAATAACGAGAACGGGACAAGTTCCAGTCATTGGCATTTTTTAACCAATTTCCAAAACGTCCTTCACCCGTAGATTTAGGTTTCCAGTTGATGGTTTCGTTCAGGTCGAACATTCTGTCCTTTATGTCGGTAACCTTAATAAACCAAGAATCCAGAGGATAATATAAAAGTGGTTCATCTGTTCTCCAGCTGTGCGGATAACTATGCACGTATTTTTCAACTTTAAATGCTTTGTTTTCTTCTTTTAAACGAATCGCAATTTCAACATCTACAGATTTCTCCGGAGCCTGTCCTGCATCGTAATATTCGTTTTTAACATATTTACCAGCCAAGTCACCTAAATGAGAGGTGAATTTTCCTTGTAAATCTACTAATGGAACTGCATTTCCATCTTGATCCAAAACCAACATTGGCGGTACTTCCGGTTTTGCTTCTTTTGCAACTTTTGCATCATCTGCACCAAAAGTCGGCGCTGTATGTACTACTCCTGTTCCATCTTCCGTGGTTACGAAATCACCTGAAATCACCCTAAATGCATTTTCTGGATTTTGGTATGGCAATACGTAAGGCAATAATTGCTCATAACGAATTTCAACTAAATCTGCTCCTTTTGCTTCGGTTAAGATTTTGTATGGAAGTTTTTTGTCACCGTTTTTCACATTGTCAAAATCAGCGTCGTCTTCACTTAAGAAAAATCCTTTTCCGAATTGTTTTCCAACTAAGTTTTTAGCCAAAATAACATTGATTGGCTCAAAAGTATATTGATTGAAAGTTTTAACTAAAACATAATCAATTTTTGGCCCAACAGTCAAGGCAGTATTTGACGGAAGTGTCCAAGGAGTTGTCGTCCAGGCCAAAATGTGAATATCTCCAAAACCCTGCAAGAAGGAAGGTAGTGTTTCCGGCAATGTTTTAAACTGCGCTACAATCGTAGTATCGGTAACATCGCGATAAGCTCCGGGTTGATTTACTTCGTGAGAAGATAATCCGGTTCCTGCTTTTGGAGAGTAAGGCTGAATTGTGTATCCTTTGTACAACAAACCTTTATCGTAGATTTGTTTCAAAAGCCACCAAACAGACTCCATATATTTTGGTTTATAAGTCACATATGGATCTTCCATATCTACCCAATAGCCCATTTTTTCGGTCAAATCGTTCCATACGTCAGTATAACGCATTACGGTTTTTTTGCACGCTTCGTTATATTCTTCGATAGAAATGGTTTTTCCAATATCTTCCTTGGTAATTCCAAGTTCTTTTTCGGTACCTAATTCCACAGGTAATCCGTGTGTATCCCAACCCGCTTTACGCTTTACTTGAAAACCTTTTTGGGTTTTATATCTGCAAAAAATATCTTTAATCGCACGCGCCATCACGTGGTGAATTCCAGGTAATCCATTTGCTGAAGGCGGTCCTTCAAAAAATACGAAAGGCTCAGCACCTTCGCGAGTGGTTACACTCTTTTCAAATATGTTTTCTTTCTTCCAAAAATCAAGAACTTCAGACGCTACAGTTGGCAGGTCAAGTCCTTTGTATTCAGTAAATTTTGTACTCATTTTATCCTTTTCTTAATCGTGGTGCGAAAGTAATAAAATTAAGTCGAAAGTCGAAAGTCAGAAGTCAAAAGTTACACTTTACCCCTTTTTATTGCTGCAGTATTTAATTTGGGACTAAAAAACAGCGAAAAATCAGGAAAAAACTTCTTTCAGAACATCCAAAGATTTTGGTCTTTTGAATCCATCAAGATGAAAACTGTAATAATCGATTAGAATTTTAAGCAGAATTTGTCTTTCGATGACATGAAAAACTTTTTGATTATTGTCAAATTTCAACTGAATCAGTTTTTTGAAAAGCTGGGTTTCGTGTTCAGTAAGAGAACTAACGGCATGAAAAGGAGTGAAAACACCTTCAATCATTTCAAAAAAAGGCATATCTATATCGGAAGTGTCTGGATAAAACCCAAGATATTTTGTGGTTTCCAACATCAGAATCAAATGAAAATTGGAAATTTCGCTGTGTTCGTCCAGCCAATGCAAAGCGGTTTCGAGGAAAGTAAATAAAGATTCGTTTTTTTCTTCTTCATGAATTGAATGATGCAGAATTTCGGAAAGAAACAAAACCATAGTGCTCTTAAAAATATCCGAATGTATCGAATGAAAAGGGTACGAGATTTTTACTTCTTTAAAATTTTCCAGTGTCCCTTTATTTTTATGTACAGCTTCGATTTCAATAAGACTCAAAGGCTGAAAATAAGCCACTTTCGAACTTCCTTTCCTGGATGAAAAAGCATCACGTACCATATAAGATTTCAAGCCATTTGAAAGTGTAAAACATTTTACAATCAAGCTTTTTTCCTGAAATTTTAAGGACGAAATTACTATGGCTTTTGTTTTGACAAGCAAAATTAGATTATTAGATTGTTGGATTTTAAGATTTGATTTTTTTTACCTTATAATCATCACTTTTTTAACTTTCGTTTCACTGCCATCTTGAGCAGATACAAAAATCATATACACGCCAGATGCCACTTTGTATTTGCCAAAAGCAGTCGTATCCCACTCTAAAGTTCCTCCCTCGGTAGTGGCTTCGAAGACCAGATTACCGGCAACATCAGTAATTTTTACATTGGCTTTATTGAGCAGGCCATTTATTTTTACTGTTCCTTGATATTCTGGACGAACAGGATTAGGATATACATACACATTATTTAAATTATCACTAGCCGATGTGGCAATTCCTTTAAAAGAAATCAACCCTTTGGATGTCGCTATAAAAACTTCGCCAGTACCGCTGTTGATGCTAATATCATTTATAACATTGCTGGGCAAAGGAGAGTTATCTGCCGTAAAATGGTACTTGGTCTGCTGGCCGTTTGGAGAAACCAGGAATACACCAGCATCTGCAGTTCCAATCCATTTCTCATTTGCACCATTTACCTCAATATCGGTTATAAATTGCTCATAAAGCAATTCCTGAGCCAGATTATCTTCCATGATAATAATGCTTTCGGTTGTAAGCTGGCTTTCGGTTTGAAAATCATTTACATTATACAAAACTCTCAATCCTTTTGTGGTACCAATCCAAAGCTGATTTTTAGTATCTACGGCAAGAGTCCGAACATCTTGCACGGGCAAATTGCCAAGGTCTGTACCAAAAGTAATTTTCTTAAACGTATTACTGCTTTCATTAAATCCTATCACTCCGTTTATGTTGGTTGACATCCATTTTGTCCCATATTTATCAATATCCAGTTTGTTAAAATCATTACTGCCCGGTTTTGTTATAATTTTGTCCATTGTATAACTCGTCCATTGCCCGCTGGAACTCAGCATTTTTAAACCATTCGAAACTCTTGAATTATTAATCCATAAATTTCCCGATTTATCAAATGCTGTTCCGCCAATTCTAATATCAATGTAATTAGGATCTGGAGGACTAATTGTTAAAGATTCTAAACTGCTGTTGGTTTGATTGTAAAGAATTGCGGGAACATCGTCTTTAATTTTCAATAATCCTGAAAAATAAGAGCTCGCGTACACTTCTCTCTCATTCACTGGATTTATTGCAATGCGCGTCATAGATTTGGCACCAAGCACCTCCTCAAAAGGAATATTCAGCCATCCAGCTGTTGAATATTTGCTAATTCCATAGTCATCCAGTCCATAGGGATTATAATCAATATCATAATCACCATATACTGTCCAAAGCTGATTCTGTGATGCCTGCAGAGCGAAAATATTATTCCGGGAAGGACCAATTGGAGTTATGTTTTCAAATATTGAACCGCCCGAAAGTGGAGCGGTAATCAATCCATCTTCGGTGGTGCCCATAAAAACTGTATTGCCTATTATTGCAGCACAGCTAAAAGAGGAATGCATATCGGGAATCTGATCTTTGTTTATCTGACGCTCCAAAACCATTTGATTATTATAAATAAAAACGCTGCTGGCAATTGCTGCAATCAAATAATCGGGTGTGGACCGAAAACTGGTACAGCCCTCTGGCAGCTGCAGAAAACCATTAAAAATATTGGTTCCTGAATCGTATTTATGAATGTAGCCCGTTGTGTTTATAGCATATAAAACTGTTCCAAGCGAGGCAACTCCAAACCAATTGCCTGTGGCAGTGATCTGCCATTGACTGTAATCTATTAAATTAGGATTGGCTATATCTCCTTTGCGGATACCGCTGGGTGTGGCTGCATAAATAGATCCATTGTAAATAGCAGTTTGAAAAACTTTAATTTCGGCTCCATTATCGCCTATAAAATAAGTATCTCCAAACTTGGAAGTATTTAAATTGTACTGCACAATTCCAAAATCGGTGGAAACATATACGATTCCGTTATATTCAATAAAATTGTTGATACGTTTTATATTTGCGGGTAAACTTTTATTGATAATATCGACTACTTTGAGCATCGAACCATCGGCTTCGTTGATTACCATCAATAATCCGTTTTGATACCCGATAATGGTTTTTTTAAATGCAGGGCTATAATAAAGGGCAGTAATGGTTTCGCCCGAAAGGCCATCAACAGTGGTCGTTGTTTTGATAATATTGGTGTTATTGTCTTTGGAAAACAAGGCATTTTCGGAAGCTGCGTAAATGGCGTTCGGCGATTCGGAAACCGCTTTGATCTGAGTATAGGAAAAATAGCCTTGCCATGACAAATTACTTTGGGCAAAAATGTTTGTAACCACGAATAAAAAAAACAGATATAAAAGTCTTTTTTGCATTGAACAACAAATTGGTTCACAAATATAATACAATGTAAGTGAGATTTTAGATTTTAGGCCGCAGATTGACAATTCTTGAATTCAGTTTATTACTATCAAAAAAAAGAGCCTTTCATCTTTACAGAAAAAAGGCCTTTTCAGTTTATTTATATTCTGCAATCTGAATTATGCAGTCTAAAATCTAAATTTCTTATACTATTCCTTGTGCAAGCATCGCATCGGCTACTTTTACAAAGCCAGCAATGTTTGCTCCTTTGACATAGTCAGTAAAACCTGCAGCGTCTGTACCATATTTTACACATGAAGCATGTATGTCTTTCATGATATTTTTTAGTTTTTCGTCTACTTCTTCCGAAGTCCAGCTTAAACGCAATGAATTTTGAGACATTTCAAGACCTGAAGTTGCTACTCCGCCCGCATTGGAAGCTTTTCCTGGAGCGAATAAAATTTTAGCTTTTTGGAAAACATGAACAGCCTCAGGCGTAGAAGGCATATTTGCTCCTTCGGCAACACAGATACATCCGTTTGCTACAAGAGTTTTTGCTTCGTCTTCGTTCAGCTCATTTTGAGTTGCACAAGGCAGGGCAACATCACATTTTACTTCCCAAGGGCGTTTGCCAGCCACATATTTCGCATTTGGATATTTTGCTGTGTAATCGCTGATTCTTCCTCTTAACTCATTTTTAATATACATAACATGAGATAATTTTTCAGCATCAATACCATCGGCATCATAAATATATCCCGCAGAGTCTGATAGCGTCACTACTTTACCTCCTAATTGAACTGCCTTTTGAGCAGCATATTGTGCTACGTTTCCAGATCCCGAAATTACAACGGTTTTACCCTCGAAACTCTCACCTTTAGTTGCTAACATGCTTTGCGCAAAATACACATCGCCATATCCTGTAGCTTCTGGACGGATTAATGACCCTCCAAAAGAAATTCCTTTACCGGTTAAAACTCCTGTAAATTCGTTTCTTAATCTCTTGAATTGTCCAAACATATATCCTACTTCTCTTCCTCCTACACCAATATCACCAGCTGGTACATCGGTATCAGCACCAATATGCTTTGATAATTCGGTCATGAAAGCCTGACAGAAACGCATTACTTCATTATCTGATTTTCCTTTAGGGTCAAAATCGGCTCCTCCTTTTCCGCCACCCATTGGCAATGTAGTCAAGCTGTTTTTGAAAGTCTGCTCAAAAGCCAAAAACTTCAAAATACTTAAATTTACAGAAGGATGAAAACGGATTCCGCCTTTATATGGCCCAATAGCCGAATTCATCTGGATACGGTATCCTCTATTTACCTGAGTGTTCCCTTTGTCGTCTGTCCAAACTACCCGGAACATGATGATACGATCTGACTCGACCATTCTTTCCAGGAGCATTTTGTTTTGATATTTTTCGTTTTGTTCAATAAAAGGAATTACTGTTTCGGCAACTTCGGTAACAGCTTGCATAAATTCCGGCTCGTTCGGATTTTTTCTGGCAACTAATTCTATAAAATCTGTAATGCTTTGTGACATGGATATTAAAATTATAAACGTTAAAGAAACGCTTCAGTTAGTTTTGCAAATATACATCTTATTGAAATATTTTAACTTTTTTAAAGCCATATTGACGCAAAATTATCTTTTTATTAATCATTTATAAAAAATTCAATACATGAGATATAGTTTTTACGAAATCGATATAGTTTTGATAAGAATTATTAAATAAAAGCCTAATATTTAATTTTTTATTTTTTTTAGTATTTATTTTTTATTAATCAAATCTATCTTGTCACTTTTTATATCTTTGTCCAGCCACCAAAATAATGTCTACTTATGCTTAAATTAAAAACAATTGCATCACTGCTATTGATTGGTTTACCCTTACTCGCTTTTTCCCAAGGTGGAATTACGCATGAAATTGGTGTTATTGCTGGACCAATACAATTTCGATCTGATTATGGACAGCGTAACGATACTCAAACCAATATAAAGAATATGGGGTTTGGAATCGCGTTTGTTGATTTTTTGAATTTCTCCTATACAGACTATGTAAATGATTATTTTGCCGAGCATTTCAAAGTAAGAAATGAATTCTCATATAGCAAGACCGATTTACAGCATTATGGTGAATGGGTTGAAAAAAACAGTGTAGGATCAAAACAGCTGCAAGCTATGAGAGGTACAACCCAATTGATTAATTTGGGAATACAGCTTGAATATAGTTTTCTGCATATTCATGATTTCGAGAAAACAATTGGGAGTTTTAATCCTTATGTAAGCATCGGCCCACAGGTTAGTTATTATACAGCTGCTGCATCTTCTGAGTTAGGAGATCTTGGAAATACAACCACTACTCATCCAAAATATTTAGTCCCATCAGACGGGCACCCACATGGATATGCTAATGAAAGCAAAACGGTTTTTTCTGTGGCTCTAAATTTTGGGACTCGATATAAGCTGAGTTCTATGTCGGATCTAATATTTGATGTGAGAGCGCAATATTTCAGCTCTGATTGGGTTGACGGACTCAATCCTAATAAAGATTTGTATACAGAAAACAAAAACAATGATTGGTTAACTTCTATAGGTGTTGGATATATTTTCTATTTTGACCATTAAGAAAAATGTTTATCAAAAACTAAAAAACCAGCTTTTACAATCAAAGCTGGTTTTTTAGTTTTATATTATTCTAATGCCTGTGATAAATCGGCAATTAAATCTTCGGCATCTTCGATACCCACACTCAAACGAACTAAGTCATCTGTAATACCAATTTCTTTTCTTTTATCTTCAGGAATTGATGCGTGTGTCATCAATGCTGGATGATTGGCTAATGATTCTACGCCACCTAATGATTCTGCCAGTGTAAATACTTTTAGTTTTTCTAAAAATTGTACAGCCTCCTCTTTTTGGCCAGACACAAAAGTGAAAGAAACCATTCCCCCGAATCCGCTCATTTGTTTTTTGGCAATTTCATTAAACGGATGCGTCGGAAGTCCTGGATAATAAACGGTCTTTATTTTTGGATGATTACTCAAAAATTCAACTACTTTACCACCATTTTCGCAATGTCTCTGCACTCTTAGATGCAAAGTTTTAATTCCTCTTAACACTAAAAAACTATCCATCGGTCCAAGAGTGGCTCCTGTAGCAAATTGCTGAAAATGCAATTGGTTTCCTAACGTTTCATCTTTTACAATCAAGGCTCCAGCAATCACATCTGAATGTCCGCCCAAATATTTAGTCGCCGAGTGCATTACAATATCTGCTCCCAAATCCAATGGTTTTTGCAAATAAGGTGTCGCAAAAGTATTATCGACAGCAAAAAGGATATTATTGGCTTTGGTTATTTTGGCTATTTCTTCAATATCGGCTAGTTTCATTAAAGGGTTTGTTGGCGTTTCCACCCAGACCATTTTGGTATTTTCATTAATGAATGATCTAAAATTATCCAGATCATTCATATCTACGAAATGAAATTTAATTCCCGAATCCTTATAGATGCGGGTAAACATGCGATAAGTACCACCATATAAATCATCCATAGCAATGATTTCGTCCCCCGCTTTAAAAGATCGCAAAATACAATCGGTCGCTGCGAGTCCTGATGAAAAAGCCAATCCGCGTGTTCCGTTTTCGATACTCGCCAATGCGTCTTCTAAAGCCGTTCGCGTAGGATTTGCAGCTCTGCTGTATTCATAATCTGGATTTAATGGCTTACCTGGGCTTGTCTGTACAAATGTAGAAGTTTGATAAACTGGCGGCATTACTGCTCCTGTGCTTGGATCATGGTGCTGTCCTCCGTGAATGACTTTGGTATTAAATTTCATTGTTTTATCTTTTTAATAATTATTTTATGAATACCTTGAAGAAAATTTGCCAAAAGATTCACACAGATTACTTCTATAAAAATCTGTGTGAATCCGTGTAATCGGTGGCAAAAAATTAATGCACTTATATTATTCGGCTAAAAACCTAAATAAACTTTCTAATGCTCATCATAATCCCGACATGCAGTCCTTCGTGGAAATTATTGAATTCAATTGCCCCTGCTGCGCTTTTCAAAATATACCCTGTAGATGTTGGGTATTCCTGATAATTTACAAAAATACCATTGTTATAATCTGCTTCCAATTTATGTAACGTATCAAACAGCAATTCTTTTATTTCATCTGCTTCTGCTTGGGTCACATCTCCTTCTGGCTTGGTACCTTTTCGGTATTTTTCGACCATTGCATCCGAAACCATCATTGGCAATCCCGATAATTTATAAACCAGTATCTGCTGCGTGACTACAATATGGGCAATGTTCCAAATTAAATTATTAGTAAATCCCTCTGGAATCTTATTCAATTGTTCTAGCGTATAATTTTCAAAATAAGCGTTCAGCATTTTTCTGCTGGTAAGATTAACTTCGAATGTATCTTTCATTGTTTTATATTTTTGCATAAAATTAAACATTTTAAACATCAAATGTTTTCCTTTGCAATTAGAAAATACTGCAAAAATGAATAAAATATACTATCTCGCATCCTGCGATACCTGTCGAAAAATAATAAAAGCGCTACCGCAAAATCATAACTTAGCGTTTCATGACATCAAACAAAATCCAATTACTATTGAGGAATTAGATGAAATGCATAGCCTTGCAGGAAGTTATGAAGCTTTATTCAGTAAAAAAGCGCAATTGTATAAATCATTGGATTTAAAAAACAAATCCCTGACTGAAGATGATTATAAAAGATATATTTTAGAACATTATACATTTATAAGCCGTCCTGTTTTTATCATTGACGGCAAAATTTATATTGGAAATTCTCAGCAGAATATTCATCAGGTGATGAAAGTATTGGGGTAATGTGATTTTTTACCACAAATTATCCGCAAAGTATGTCATTCCGTAGGAATCCCACGTTGGTTACTCTTGTTGTGTGAGATTCCTATGGAATGACAAACAGTGCGCAAAACGAATCGGATTCAAGCAATTCAGCTCTTCTGAATATTTGTGTTTCTGAAACCTGTTAGGTCTGAGATATCTGCAAAAAATCACACTCGAGCAATAGCGAACAGGCGAAGCAAATATTTCTCTTTAGCCCCGATTATAGTGGAAATCCTTGTGGGCTGGGGTTCAGCCCTCAAGATTGTAACGGAAAGCGGGACCAATGCTTCCTGAAAATGCCTAATCTTTCTGCTCCTATAAAAGAATCGAATTCAGGTTATTTGAAAAATTGGCGAATTTGCGGTAAAACAAATCTGTATTTGACAGAGAGAATACTAAAAACTGACCACTGAACACTTTTTTCTTATCTTTGAACACTTTTAGAAAAATATATGATACAATCCATGACTGGTTTTGGTAAAGCCACTCTGCAGTTACCAACCAAAAAAATTACGGTAGAAGTAAAATCACTAAACAGTAAAGGTTTAGACTTAAATGTTCGAATGCCTTCACTGTATCGCGAAATGGAACTGGGTTTGCGTAACCAGATCGCTTTGAAACTTGAAAGAGGCAAAATAGATTTTTCGATTTTTATCGAAAGCACCGCCGAACAGACATCTACCAAAGTCAATGTGCCTATCGTAAAAGCCTACATCAGTCAATTAAGAGAGGTTTATGCTCAAGCCGATGAAACCGAGCTAATGAAAATGGCCGTGCGCATGCCCGACACGATGAAAATTGAGCGCGAAGAAATCGACGAAAATGACTGGGCTCAAATCCAGACAGCTATTGAAGAAGCACTGCAGAATATCCTGAATTTCCGCAAAGACGAAGGGCAATCTCTTGAAAATGAATTTCAGTTGAGAATTGCAAATATCCGTCAGTTTATGAATGAGGCTTTGGTACTGGATCCTGAACGTGTTCAGGCTATAAAAGACCGTTTACAGGCTGCCATTGCCGAATTGCAAGTGAATGTAGATGAAAACCGTTTTGAGCAGGAATTGATTTATTACTTAGAAAAACTGGATATTACCGAAGAGAAAGTCCGCTTGACCAACCACTTGGATTATTTTCTGGAAACCATTAACGGAACGGAAGCCAACGGTAGAAAACTTGGATTCATTACGCAGGAAATGGGTCGTGAAATCAACACTATGGGTTCCAAATCAAACCATGCACAGATGCAGAAATTGGTCGTTCAGATGAAAGATGAACTTGAGAAAATTAAAGAGCAGGTTTTGAATGTTTTGTAAAAAAAGTAATTAGTCCCTAGTACATAGTCCTTAGAAATCAAGGACTATGTACTAGGGACTGAGGACTAATCTTTAAAAAAAATGAAAAAAGGAAAATTAATCGTATTCTCGGCACCATCGGGATCTGGGAAAACAACTATTGTCAGGCATTTATTAAAGCAGGAAGATTTAAATTTAGAGTTTTCTATTTCAGCAGCGACGCGTGAAGCGCGAGGTGAAGAAGTAAGCGGAAAGGATTATTATTTTATGTCCTTGGAACAATTTAAAAACCATATCCGAGCAGAAGATTTCGTTGAATGGGAAGAAGTTTATCGTGATAATTTCTACGGTACGCTGAAAAGCGAAGTTGAACGCATTTGGGCTTTAGGCAAAAACGTGATTTTTGATATTGATGTTGCCGGAGGCCTTCGCATCAAACACAAATTTCCCGAAGAAACCTTGGCGGTATTTGTAAAACCACCAAGTGTCGATGAACTTAAACGAAGACTCAAAGAACGCTCCACCGAAAGCGAAGACAAAATCAATATGCGTATTGCAAAAGCCCACGTAGAACTGGCCACCGCACCACAATTTGATGTGGTTATCAAAAATTATGATTTACCAGCAGCACTCGAAGAGGCTCATCAATTGGTGAAAAACTTTATTAAATAAGGTCATTAGCCATAAAGCAAAAGTTATTAGTATTACGCTCATTTCTTTTGCCTATTGCCTATTGCCTATTGCCTTAAAAAAATGAAAATCGGACTCTATTTTGGAACGTACAACCCCATTCATGTGGGACATTTGATTATTGCCAATCACATGGCAGAGCATGCTGGTTTAGATCAGGTCTGGATGGTTGTTACGCCACACAATCCATTAAAAAAGAAAGCAACGCTGCTTGACAATCATCAGCGTTTGCAGATGGTTTATCTGGCAACCGAAAATTTTCCAAAAATAAAACCGTCTGACATAGAATTTAAACTAACCCAACCCAATTTTACGGTGAACACTTTGATTCATCTGCATGAAAAGTATCCAGATTATGAGTTTTCGTTAATCATGGGCGAAGACAATCTGAAAACACTTCACAAATGGAAAAACTATGAAGTAATCTTAGATAATCATGATATTTATGTTTATCCGCGAATATCTTCTGAAGAGGAAAACCTGGAACTGAAATCACATCCAAAAGTCCATATTATTGATGCTCCAATTGTAGAAATATCATCGACAGATATTCGGCAGAACATCAAACTGGGAAAAAATGTCCAGCCTTTATTACCTCATAAAGTTTGGGAATATATCGATCATAATAATTTTTACAAGAAATAATTAACTCAAAACCGAATTCAATTCCGTTTCTATATCTTCAAAAACAGAGTTCAAATTACTATTTTTACTGGAAAGCAAGAACACATCAGTACTTGGCATTTCATTGCTGTTCCATATTAACTGCAGTTTTTTTTCCTGAATCAGATTTTTAGCATTAATATTCCAAGTCACAGCAACTCCAGTGTTTTTAGAAAGGATTTCCAGCATTTCATATTCTGATGGAATAATATAGTTGGCTACCATTGACGGTCTTTTTTTAGCAAAAACATAGAGCCAGAATAATTTAACATGGGGTATTCCCGCATCATGGCTGTACCACTTCTGGTCATTCAGCCAGTTTTCTATCGCAGCATAATCGTGGCTTTTTATTTTTGATTCAAAATCTGACAAATCAATATTGGAAGAACCAACTATAACTTGCTTGATCTCTCCAGCTTTTTTCTGAATCGTATCAAAAGTGTCAAACTTCTTAGTCACTATAGCAAAGTCCAATTTTTTTGTATTAACCAAATCAAATAAGGCATCATTATTATGAAATGTAAAATCGATAAAATCGAATTTTGAAACCATTGAACTTCCAATACTGCTCATTAGATGTTTTGAGATTCCTATGGAAATTAATCTGTTGGCGTTAAAAGCTTTAGCCCTGAATCCATTTTCTACATTTTCCAATCGATCCAAAGCATCAATGATTAAATTATTGAGTAACTTAGCATATTCTGTTGGTTCTACCCCTTTGGACTTTCGGTTAAAAAGCTTGTAGCCGACATGTGCCTCGAGCATTACTATCTGCTGGCTTACAGCAGGCTGGCTGATAAATAATTCTTTGGCAGCCAAAGAAAAATTTCCGTTTTTATAAACTGATTTAAACGTTCGGTACCACTCTAGATTGACCATGATATAAATAAATTTATCACAAACATAATTTAAATTATTTTTACTGATATCATATTCGCCATAAATTTGCTCATCGATAATTATCAAACAAATAAAATTATGAAAAAAATAAGTCTATTAACAATCGTATTATTAATTGCAGGTTCCTTTATGGCAACTGCGCAAAAACAAAATAACAAAAAGATGAAAAAAGTATTATTCGTAGTTACCAGTCACGATCAATTGGGTAACACTGGAGAAAAAACAGGATTTTGGACAGAAGAATTAGCTGCACCTTATTACGCATTATTGGACAAAGGCGTGATTATCGACATCGCCACTCCAAAGGGAGGACAGCCGCCGATTGACCCAAAAAGCGCCGATCCATCATCGGCAACAGAAGACACGAAACGATTTGACGCCGATAAGATTTTATTAGAAAAACTAAAAAACACCAAAAAATTAGCAGATGTAAATCAGGCTGATTACGATGCTGTGTTTTATCCTGGAGGTCATGGCCCGCTTTGGGATTTGGTAGAAGACAAAAAATCTATCGCTTTAATTGAATCTTTTTATACACATAAAAAACCAATAGCATTTGTATGTCATGCTCCTGCCGTTTTAAAAAATGTAAAAGTAAATGGAGAATTTTTGGTGAAAGGAAAAAAAGTAACCGGATTTGCCAATACAGAAGAAGAAGCTGTTGGATTAACTAAAATTGTTCCTCTCCTGCTGGAAGATGAATTGCAAAAAAACGGAGCTGCTTATTCTAAAGGTGCTGATTGGGGAGCTTATGCAGTAGAAGATGGTTTACTGATTACTGGCCAGAATCCAGCTTCATCCAAATTGGTAGCTGAGAAACTATTGGCACAATTGAATTCTAAAAAATAATTAAAGTCTCTAAGACTCTGAGATGCTAAGTTTCTAAGATTTAAGTGAATTAAAAAACTTAGATTCTTAGCTTCTTCGTAACTTAGTGCCTCTAAAAAAATTTATCATGCTGAATTTTGAATTATACAATCCAACCAAATTGGTTTTTGGAAAAGGACAAATAGAAAAACTGGGAACATTAATTCCTGCAGGTGCCAAAATATTACTGGCTTACGGCGGTGGAAGCATTTTTAAAAATGGAATCCACCAGCAAGCAATTGATAATCTTAAAGGGTTTGAAATTGTTGAGTTTGGGGGAATCGAAGCTAATCCCCATTTTGAAACCTTAATGAAGGCTGTCGAAATCATAAAAGAGCAGAACATTGACTTTATTCTGGCTGTAGGAGGCGGAAGCGTTATTGACGGAGTAAAATTTATTTCGGCAGCAGTCCGATTTGATGGTGATCCGATTGATATTCTTCAAAAACACATTTTGATTAAAGAAAATGTAATTCCTTTTGGTACAATTTTAACTTTGCCTGCTACCGGAAGTGAAATGAACTCTGGCTCAGTTGTAACTATTGCTGCAACTCAAGAGAAGCTGGCTTTTGGAGGATCAGCATTATTTCCACAATTTTCAATATGCGACCCAACAGTTATACAATCTTTACCCAAAAGACAATTGCAAAATGGTGTTGTCGATGCATATACGCACGTGATGGAACAATATTTAACCTATCCTCACGAAGGGTATTTACAAGACCGAATTGCTGAAGGAATTCTTCAAACTCTAATTGAAGTAGGTCCAAAAGTTGTCGAAAATCCTGAAGACTATGCATTAGCTTCTAATTTTATGTGGAGCTGTACAATGGCTTTAAACGGACTGATTCAAAAAGGAGTCCCAAGCGATTGGGCAACTCATATGATTGGGCACGAATTGACCGCCCTTTATGGAATCGATCACGCCAGAACCCTAGCCATTATTGGCCCGAGTCTATACAAAGTAATGTACGAAACAAAAAAGGAAAAATTAGCACAATATGGCAAACGTGTCTTTAATTTATCAGGAACTGAGGACGAAATTGCAACAGAAGCCATCGAAAAAACAATCGCTTTCTTTCACGCAATGGGTATGAAAACTTTACTGTCAGAAAACGCTGAAAATTTTGAAAAAACTGCCGATTTCATAGTCGACCGCTTCGAAAAAAGAGGCTGGAAAGCCTTGGGAGAAAAACAAAATATCACTTTAGAAAAAGTAAAAGAGATTGTATTGATGAGTTATTAATTTGATCTATAAGTAATTTTATAAAAAAAAGGCGCTCTATTAACCAATTAGAACGCCTTTTAAAATACTAAAACAAAACTAACTAACTCAAAATTCATATATCTTGCTTAAACAATTTATTTATAATGACTTACAACGTAAACACTCTATAAATATTGTATAAGATCAAAAAAAAATATAAATAATTTATTTTTTTTGATAAAAGACCATATAAACCCCTGCAAAATCGATACCTGACAAAAAAATTAATTTGTGTAATTGGTATATTTTTAAGTACTTTTGGTGAAATTTTATAAAAAAATGGCCGATAATTTAAAATTTGCAGTGATAGGTGGCGGAAGCTGGGCAACTGCTATAGCTAAAATGTTGTGCGTTAATCTTCCCGAGATTTCATGGTATATGCGAAATGAAGCAGCCATTGAACATATTAAAGCCTACAAACACAATCCCAATTATTTAAGCTCAGTAGAGTTTGACAACCAAAAGCTGAAACTTACCAGCGACATCGACGAAGCTGTTGCTTATGCCGATTATATCATATTTGCGATCCCATCCGCATTTTTGAATGGCGAACTGGAAAAACTGACAGTTTCTCTAAAAGATAAAATCATTTTTTCGGCTATTAAAGGAATCGTTCCCGAAACCAGTTTAATTGTTGGTGAGCATTTTCATTATAAATATGACATCCCTTATTACAATATTGGAGTTATTACCGGACCTTGCCACGCAGAGGAAGTAGCATTAGAAAGGCTTTCGTACTTAACCATAGCCTGTGGCGATCCAGTCAAAGCTGGTATTGTTGCCAAAAATTTGTCCGGCAATTATATTAAAGCAAAAATTTCAGATGATATCATTGGAACTGAATATGCTGCCATGCTGAAAAACATTTATTCCATCGCAGCAGGAATTGCACACGGACTGGGCTATGGCGATAATTTCCAGTCCGTAATTATGAGCAATGCTATTCGGGAGATGAAAAAATTCATCAAAAAAGTTCATAAAATGAAGCGAAACATTAATGATTCGGCTTATTTGGGGGATTTATTAGTAACGGGGTATTCTATTTTTTCAAGAAACAGAATGTTCGGAAATATGATTGGCAAAGGATATACCGTAAAGTCGGCTCAAATGGAGATGAGTATGGTTGCCGAAGGATATTATGCTGTAAAAAGCGCTTACAAACTCAATCAGGGTTATGGTGCCAGTACACCAATTATTGATGCTGTTTATGCCATTTTGTACGAAGGAAAAGATGCCAAAACCGTGTTTAAAAAATTGACCGAGGAACTGGATTAATTTTTTTTAAAAGAAAGAATATAGAAGTTAGAAAATAGACTTTGTTTTACTTATAAACAGAAAGAGTCAAGACAAATTCAACGTCTTGACTCTTTTTTTTTCGTTAGTAAGTCTATTTTCTAGTGTCTTTATTCTATGCTCTACTTCACCATCACTCCGTCAACAAACAGTAGCGGTACTTCTTCCACATTGGTTTCATTGATGCTGTTGGCTTTAAAAATAAATTTTTTTTCGTATAAAGTATTTCCAATAAAATAGGTTACCATAAATTCATTGTTAAGTGCCAAAACGCTTTTTTCAATCATTTCTATTTTCACCACCGAAACTGCGGGAACTTCCATAAAAGCATGGCGCAGCAGTGATGTTTTCTTCATTTCGCCATCGATAGTTCCAAAAGCCTTGGAAACAACCATAACGCTATCCAATTGAAAATCGCTGTCATTTATCAAGTAAGCGTACCATACTTTTTCCATAAAATCGTCACTCCATTCCTGAACGGCGGCAAGGAATACGTTTTCTACTTCGGGGATGGTAATATCTGCTTTCATTTGATTTTTGAGTAATGATTAACGATTTCTGATTGATGATTTAGAAGTTTAAAATCGTTAATCAAAATCATAAATTTTTATTTATTGTGGTGCTAAACTCCTTAAATCTGGAATGCCCTAGCCCAGATGGAAGCGACATCCTTTTATGCCGGGGTTCGGCATAAAAGATATAGTGGACAGCTGGAAACAGCTCCTTATATTGATTATGATTAACGTTTTTAAATCCTTCTGAAATCAAAAATCGCTGATCAAAAATCTTAAATCTTTATATACTTGCTTTGAATTGCTCTAAGAAACGTACGTCGTTTTCATAAAACATTCGGATATCGCCAATTTGATACAACAGCATCGCGATACGCTCAATTCCCATTCCGAAAGCAAATCCGTTGTATTCCGCAGGATTGATACCGCAATTGGTAAGGACGTTAGGATCTACCATGCCACAGCCCATAATTTCCAGCCAGCCTGTTCCTTTGGTGATACGATAATCGGTTTCGGTTTTTAAACCCCAATAAATATCTACCTCGGCACTTGGTTCTGTAAATGGAAAATAAGAAGGACGCAAACGGATTTTTGATTTACCAAACATTTCTTTGGTGAAATACAAAAGCGTCTGTTTCAAGTCGGCAAAAGAAACGTCTTTGTCAATATATAAACCTTCCACTTGATGGAAAATACAGTGCGAACGTGACGAAACTGCCTCATTACGAAAAACTCTGCCTGGAGAGATAGTTCTAATTGGCGGTTTATTGTTTTCCATGTAACGCACCTGCACGGATGAAGTGTGCGTACGCAATAAAATATCTGGATTGGTCTGGATAAAAAAAGTATCCTGCATATCACGCGCCGGATGGTATTCGGGAAGGTTCAATGCGGTGAAATTATGCCAATCGTCTTCAATTTCCGGTCCTTCGGAAACGTTGAAACCAATATTCGAAAAAACATCGATAATCTGGTTTTTTACCAATGAAATAGGGTGACGGGAACCAATAATTGACGGTTCGGCCGTACGGGTCAAATCACCGTAGATGCCTTTAGCTTCTTCTTTGTCGGCCAAAGCTTCCTGGATGGATTTCACTTTGTCTTCGGCAGAAGTTTTAAGCAGATTTATTACCTGTCCGAATTCTTTTTTTTGGTCGTTTGGCACATTCTTGAATTCGGCAAATAAGTCTTTTAGCAAACCTTTGCTTCCTAAGAATTTTATTCTAAATGCTTCTAATTCTGCTGGATTTTGTGTTGAGAAAGCTTGAGCTTCACCAATATATTCTTTTATCTTGTCTATCATTTTCATTCCGTAATTGAGAGTGCGAATTTAAGGAAAAGTTAGAAGTTAAAAGTTAGAAATTAGAAGTTTTTCTAAACATCCGCTCAAAATCTTCAATCATCAATCAATGAGTTCCTTTTCCAGAAAATAATTAACTATGGCTTCTTTCATCAAAACAGATTGTTCCCCCGCTTTTAAAGGAGGCAGCTGCTCTTTTACTTTGTAATGTGGCCAGCCTTCCTCATCAAAAAATTCGAATTCATAAAATCCATAAGGTTCTAATAACCGGCAGATGGCGATGTGCATCAAATTGACTTTCTCGTCTTTTTTGAATTCACGATGAACCTGCCCGAGTTCCTGAACACCGATTAAATAAATAATAGCATCCAGATCCAGATCTTCGCCCTGCGAAAATTGGTTGGAAAGTATATCAACAAGCCTTTCCCAGCGTTCTTTCAGTTGTGTGTCTCTTGACATTTTATTTCAGATTATCGATTGATGATTTTGACTGCAGATTTATTCGACATATTTTCAAAAAATCAAATCGAATTATTTCAGCAAAGATAAGAACTTGAAAATTGACAATGGTTACCAGTGAATTCTTTTATCTTTACGGCTTTAATTTTTAAAATATAAAAATGAGTTTTTTTGATATTATTGTAGGCGGACTTTTGTGCTATTCGTTGTATAAAGGAATCCGAAACGGTCTTTTTGTGGAAATGGCTTCGTTCTTTTCGCTAATTCTTGGTATTTACATTGCCATCAAATTTTCAGATATATTGAGGAATATTTTATCAGGCTGGCTGCATTGGAATCCTTACACTATTCAAATTTTTGCTTTTATTCTGACTTTTATTATTGTGGTTGTCGGTATTTATCTGATGGGCAAATTCCTGACTAATATTGCTGATTTTGCCTACTTGGGCTGGATTAACAGCGTTGGCGGCGGTTTTTTCAGAGTGCTGAAAACTGTTTTAATTATCAGTATCTTTTTAACTGTCTTCGAAAAAATAAATTATCACAATTATCTAGCCAAAAAAGAAACGCTGGACAAATCGATTTTCTTTAACCCGATTCAAAAAACAGCGGGATTTATATTTCCTTCTATTGAGAAGTGGTATGATAACACAAAGAAGTAACAGTTTTTTAAGACCGCAGATTCGAACTTCAGAAAACAGCAGAATCTGCCAATTGAAATCTGCCGTCTGGAACCTGAAAAACTAGTCTTTCACTTCTTTTATTGCTTTGCTGTCAATCCAGCCTTCGGTTCCGTCGGTCAATTGAATTTTTTTCCAGTTATCAAGGGTTTCCTCAACATACACTTTTGTTCCTTCATGCAAGATAAAAATGGAACTGCTTGCGTTTTGAGGTTCGCTCCTGACATCAGCCGACTCAGCAAAAACTATAGCTGGTTTCTCATTATCATAATGGCTTTTTTCGAAAAAAGCTGCCGCAACACTCATTAGTACAAAAAGCAGCACAATAAACATTGCCACAAAGAAAAGCCTTTTAGTAACTCCAGTTTGCGAAAAATAATAACCTACAAAAAACAATAAAAACAAAAATGCAAACCCAATAGCGATATAGGCCCACGTATCGAATGGATAAATTCCAGTAAAATCGCGAAGAAGTTTTGCAAAACCTACTTTAGGAATCACCTTGATCTCATCAATAGTTCTTTTTTGAGCAAATTTTATATTGTTTAACGCCTCCTTATTACCTGGATCCAAAACCAGAGCTTTTTCATAGTAATAAATGGAAGGAGCCGTTTGCTGTAATTTATAGTAACAATTTCCTAAATTAAAATACAATTGAGCAGATTCCTGATTTGCTGCCAAAACAGATTCATACGCTTTTACAGCAAGTTCGTACTTTCCATTTTTATAAAAATTATTCCCTTTTTCAAAGCCATTTTGGGCAAAGAAAACTTGTGTTATGAGTAATAATAAGTAAAAAATATTTTTCATTATATTTTATTTTTAGTTTCTAAGAATTTAAGAAGCTAAGTTTCTTAGCCTCTCAGTAACTTAGGGACTTGGTAACTTATATTTGTTTTTCTAATTCAGAAATGATGGCTACAGCCTTATCAAAATCGTGCTGTATTATGGCGCTGGACGATGGAGCATATCTCGCAATCTCGCAATTCTCTGTCAGTGCAATAAAATCATTGACGGCTTGAGGATTTGCTTTTCTGGACAACAATAGTTCCCGAATATTATCTTTGCTCATCTCAGAGGTTTCGATATGCAGTTTAGCTTTCAGGAAATTATGCATTGCTTTTTCCAGTGCTACATAGAATGGCTCTTTATTATTAATCTGTTTTTTGGCTTCAGATAAATATTTCTTAGCCAATTTGTTATTCATCTTGATTCGGTTACCAAAAACATCACTGTCGATAGCTTCTTTTTTCTTTCTGAATAATACAATTATCGGCAGCATTAAAAATGGCAATAACAATAACCCATAGAATTTATCAGATCCAAAAAAAGCTGGTTCATTACTTGAGACAAGTTCGGTTCTTAAATCAATATATCTAAACTGTTCAGCAGGTTCAATTTTATTTTTGCCTGTACTGGCAGAGGCTTGCGCTTCTGCAGACTGTGTAGGCCCGTCTAAAACATTAATTTTTATTTCGGAAGAGCTTATCGTTTTATACGTTCCTGAACCTAAATCAAAATACGAAAAATGCATTGGTTTAATAACATAATCCCCTTTATATTGAGGTACTATGGTATACGAATCGGATATTTTTCCATTCATTCCAGATAATGGTGTGTTCACTTTTTCATCATGAACAGCATCATACATTTCTAACGCATTTGGCACTTCTGGTTTTGGTAATGTAAATAACTTCAGGTTTCCTGTTCCCGTAACGCTCAAAACAAGATCCAGGCTTTCTCCGTTTTTCAAAGTTGTTTTGGATGGAACTGCTTTGAAATCAAATTTACCAACAGCACCAGTAAAATCTGCTGGCTTTCCTGCTTCTGGCAATGGTTTTACATTGATGGTTTTAGCACCAGCCGACACTCGTTTATTGACAATGTTATCAATTATACGTCCATAAAAATCTCTTCGAGTAGGAGGCAATTTAACCTCAATATTCATTGCTAAAGGTTCAATCACCAGCTTGCCTGATTTTTGCGGATATAGAATTACCTTCTTTAATACGGCATACCGATACCTTTCGCCTTTAAACATTCCTTCCTCTGGAACTAAATTTTTGATTTCAATGTTCTGACTCCAAAAATTATTGTATTTAGGCTTGCTTTGTTCACTGAGATTGTTAATTCCAATATTATAACTGAAATATAATTTATAAACCACCGTAATAGGCTGATTTACGTAAGGATTAGTATTTGTAATGTCGGCCACCAGATAAAGATTATCATCCGCCGAAATTTGGGAATCATATGGATCTCTCGGCTGTTCTGTCGCAGCAGTTACATTTATTTTTATAGGCTGCGTTTTATAAATCTGGCCATTAAATTCGATGACCGCCTGTCTGATAGTTAAAGTTCCTTTTTGAGTAGGCAATAAAAAATAAGAATAACTTTTCTCGAAAGATGTTTTTCCATTGATCCAGGATTGGCTTACCTGCTGGCTTGGTCCCGCAATAATCCTAAAACCTTCAAAAGAAGGCTGCACAAAATTATCGCCATCAATATTCATTACAAAATCGATACGCAGCCTTTCGTTGAGGCCAAGCGTCGTCTTGCTTACTCTTGCCTCAAATTGAACCTGAGCCAAAAGTCCTTGAAAACATAATAGAAATAAAATTAAATACCTTTTCATTAAATTGTTTAATCGTTTAAAAATGTTTAATCGTTGAACTGTTTATTTGAGTAACCGTTTATTCGCTTAATCCGTTGAACTGTTTTCATTAACAAATAAACGATTAAACGAATAAACCAATTTACCAGTCTTTTTCAGTTTTTACAGGAGCGCCTTTAACCTTATTGGCATTTACCTTATCCTGGATTTTCTTTTCTTCATTATTTACGGCATCCAAAAGATTTTCCATCCGCTGCTTAGGAATTCCTCCTGGTTTTGGTTTTGGCTGTCCATCATCTTTGGGTTTTTCGTCTTTTTTATTTTTATCTCCGTCTTTTTTATCGTCCTTTTTATCCTTATCCTGATCTTTTTTGTCTTGATCTTTTTTGTCGTCTTTTTTGTCCTTGTCCTTATCCTTATTTTTATCCTTATTTTTATCCTTGTCTTTCTTTTTATCGTCTTTTGGAGGCGGATTGTCTTTTAGCATTTTTTTGGCCAATGCATAATTATAACGGGTTTCTTCATCTTCCGGATTGTTTCTCAAAGCATTTTTATAAGCTTCTACGGCCTGAGTATAATTTTTTTCTTTCATAAAAACATTTCCTAAATTATGGAAAGCTTTATGTTTTTGAGATCTGGTTTTTAAATTTTTCAGCGCATTGGCATAGGCAAATTTGGATTCAGAAAACTGGTTTTGCCTATAAATAGAATTCCCTAAATTATAAGAAGCTACAGTCCTGTTAGGAAATCTGGAATGCGAAATTCTGTAATTAGCCTCAGCATCAACAAAATTTTTGGCTGCATACTCCTTATTTGCTTCAGGCAAAACTTTATCTTTCTCTTGAGCATTGGCCACAAAAGTCAAAAGCATAAGCAGTATGTATATAATTTTATTTTTCATTTTCATTTAAATATTCCTTTCAAAGTATTGACAACAATCAAATTGCAAATTCACTTTACTATCTTATTTATTCTCGTTAAATAAATTCAATCTGTTTACCCAGCTGGTTTTTCTCTCCAAAAAGAAAACATCCATAAATAACAGCACAAAACCGATTCCCAGAAACCATTGAAACTGCGACTGGAAATCTGCCATTTGCGTTGCTTCAAATTCGGTTTTCTGGATTTTATCCAAAGTTGTTTTTATATAATCCAGTACTTCATGAGTATTGTTTCCGTTTACATAACCCCCGCTGGTAATTTTGGCAATTGTAGCCAAACTGTTTGGGTTTAATTTGGTAATCACAACTTCCCCATTATTATCTCTCTGGTAGCTTTCAACTCTTCCGTTTTTTTTCAGCGGAATAGTCCCTCCTTTTTCGGTACCAAGACCAATAGTTACGATTTTCATTCCTAATTTTTTGGCTTCTTCTGCTGCAGCTTCGGCTCCTTCAGAATGATCCTCTCCATCGGAAATCATTATCAATAATTTGCTGGTTTTGCTTTTGTCATCAAAATAAGTCCCTGATAATTTTATAGCCTCATCTAGTGATGTTCCCTGAGAAGAAACCATTCCTGGTCCCATACTCTGCAAGAACATTTTGGCAACACTGTAATCGGTGGTTATTGGCAGTACTGGAAAGGCGCTTCCTGCGTAAGCAACAATCCCGATTCTGTCACTTCCTAATTGATTGATAATCTGTGACACAATCTGTTTGCTTTTTTCCAGACGGCTTGGTGCAACATCTTCGGCAAGCATGCTTTTGGATACGTCCATTGCAAATACAATGTCTATTCCTTCTCTTTTTACAGTTTCTACTTTTGTTCCAATTTTTGGATTGACTAAGCCAATGATCAATGACGCCAATCCCAAAAGCATTACTCCCAATTTCAAAAAAGGCTTGAAAACAGAACGCTCTGGACTTAGCCTATTGATAACTTCCAAGTCACCAAACTCACGTTGTTTTTTTCTTTTCCAATATAAATTAATTAGAAAAATCACCGCTACTACAGGCAGTATAAAAAGTAAGTATAAATAATTGCGTTCGTCTAATTCCATAATAATTTTTGATTTTGGATTAACGATTTTTGATTGCAGATAACAATAAATCAGAAATCACAAATTGTTAATCTTCACTCATCAATCTTTTTTATATAAAACTCCTATAAACTGTATTTCGTAAACCAATTTCTATCAATAATAAAAGTCCTGCTACTAAAGCAAAACCCCTGAATTTTTCATCATAATCATAGAACTTTAATTCTTCTATTTCGGTGGTTTCAAGCTTATTGATTTCGTTATAGATTGCTGCTAATTTATCGTTGCTGGTCGCCCTAAAATATTTTCCTCCTGTTTTCTTAGCAATATTCTTCATCAATTGCTCATCAATTTCAACTTTCATCATCTGAAAAAGTAATTGTCCATTTGGACCGATTGCATAAGGGGATTCGGCCATTCCATTAGTACCAATACCAATAGTATACACTTTTATACCATATTGCTGCGCAATATCCGAAGCTGTTTCGGGTTCTATAAATCCTGCATTATTTACTCCGTCTGTCAATAAAATAACGACCTTGCTTTTGGCTTTGCTGTCTTTAAGACGGTTTACGGCAGTTGCCAATCCCATTCCTATTCCAGTTCCGTCCTGCAAAACATTATCGTATTTTATGCTTTGAATTGCCTGCTGAATAACCGCTTTATCACTTGTTACCGGTGATTTTGTATAAGCTTCAGAAGCGTAAACTACTAATCCGATTCTGTCATTTGGTCTTTCATCAACAAAAACCGAAGCTACTCTTTTTAGAGCCTCCATTCGGTTTGGCTTTAAATCCTTGGCAAGCATACTACCCGATACATCGACAGCCACCACTATATCAATTCCTTTTGTGGTTTTTGTCTGATTACTGATATCTACCGTTCTAGGTCTTGCCAATGCAATGATTAATAGCGATAATGCCAAGATGCGTAAAACATCTAATCCTGGTTTCAGCTTTGTCAATAATGATTCTGACCCTTTAAAACCTTGAAGGGAACTCATTTTCAAGGTTGCAGTTTGTTGGTTTCTTTTCCAAAATAGCCAAGCAATTGCAACTGGCATTAGAAGAAACAACCAAAAAAATTCTGGATTTAAAAAGGTTATTTTTTCCATTAGTTAGTTGCTGATTTAAGTTCTACCGAATTCAAAATACGAGCTGATAATTCTATAGCATATTTATCTCCTTCTTCGTGAAGAATCATTATTTGCTGTAATCCTCCTTCTTGTCCAAAAAGCACTATTTCATAATATATTTTGGAACTCGTTTGAGTATTGCTGTCGATTCTAGAAAACGTTCCATATCCTTTTTTCCCTGTTATCCCATTATTGGTCTCAAAATCTTCTTCTTTGACAATCATGTTTTGAGCTCCTTGAGTTTCTAATACTTTTATAGAGCTTTCAATTGCTTTTGACAAATCCAGATTTCCTTCTTGTTTGTATTTTATTGTTGAAACCATAATATAGAAATTGTCCAGTAAGCTTCCGTATCCAAAAGACTGCATCTCCTTGATGAGTGCCATTCCGTCTTTTGGCAGCGATTTTGTCAAATCCATTCGTTTCAGAACCTTTGGAGTTTCAATTATCACACCTGGATTTCCATACTCACTTTTAATCCACTCGCCTTCTAACAATTCTTTAGTTGGATGTCCAAGTACATTGTCTTTTACATAATCAAAGCCTTTTGTTGCTATAAAATAAGCTGTTGTTGCAAAAAGCAGAAAAAGAACTGATCCAATCGAAATTGCAATACGCTGATTTCGTTTTTTTCTAAGTAATATCTGAATCTGTTTCTGCTTTTGAGCTTCATTCAAAATGGTATCTTCCTCAATTGGAACCTCAACTGGAATAGCTTCATCCAGTGTCAAAATCGCTTTTTGAATTTTATTTCTATCATCAGTAATTTCAAATTCCAAAGGAGTGGATTTAGCAAATTTTACTAAATCGGCCTGTTTCAAAACAGCAGATAAATTTTCTATCGTCTCCTGCGAAAGCTTCATTTTCTTTTTTAAAGAAGCTGTCTTCAATGCTTCAATCAACTCAGAAGTAGTGCTTTCCATTGCGGGAATTTCAATCGCTTCTTCGATATAATTTCGGGCAATATCTGTCAATTCACTATAATATTCCTTGACTTCTCCATGCTGCCAAAGTTCTTTCTTTTCCAATATATTCAGTAAAATTGTCGCTTTTTCAATTGGAGTTTTATAAACTTCTTCTTCAATTTTTTTCTTCTGGCGGATTTTAGTGTACCAATACACAAAAGCACCAATTCCTAAAATCAATACAATTGCTAAAAGATATTTCCACCAGTCTCCTATTGAATCTTCGGCTTTTACAATCTCTTTAATGTCATACATTTTTTGTCGTAACGTATCGACCTGCACATTGGCAACTTCCACTTTTATGGAATCACTCAAAAACTCTTTATTATTTATCAGGATTTTTATGCTGGGAATGGTGTATCTGCCAGAATCAAATTGAGTTAAACCATACTTTTTGATTAATTCGTAACGGTCGTCTTTTTTGATAGTATCAATTGGATAGGACTGGATTACTTCCAGCGCTCCAATATTTTTTAGTTTTGGAAAAACCACTTTAGACAGCGTATCTACCGACGTTTTTAAAGTCAATTTAAACTCAGCTCCAATTTTATTTTTTGTGGTATCAATACTTGTTTCTACTTTTTTTTGTTGGGCAAAAAGTGAAGTTGAAAACAGCAGGAATATTAATAGTTTTTTAAACATTTATTTTAGAAAATTTGATTGAAGATTGAAGATTAACGATTTTTGATTTCAGATTTTCCACCGAACAAAAATTGTTTTCAATCCAGAAAATATTTATTTCAAATTTGTTTTTGCAGTTTTTATACTTGAAACGAAAATAGAAATCAATTCATTTACTTCTGTCTTTGCCATCATTTAAATTATTTAAATCTGAACTTAACTTTGCTTTTTCAACTATTTTTAAACACACAAAAGTTTCTCTTAATTCTTTTAAACAAATACCCATTTTATGAATAAAATCCTTAGTACTTTCTGCACTTTGGGCTTCACCATAATTTAATGCCGGTGAGATCCCAGATCTAATTATTTGTCCCCCTAAATGATTTCCTGCGTAATTTGCTTTAAAAGTACTTGCCGAAATTATTATAGCCGCCGCAAAATCTATTAATCTGTTTTCAAGTTCTTGTTTATTCATTACATATATTTAGTTTACCTAATATATCATTTTTCATGATCCAAAAATCTTTATCTCATTTCAGAAAATCAGCAATCAAAAATCGTTAATCTTCAATCTGAAATCCCTACCTCGATTTAAAATAGCCTAATAATTTGGTAACATAACTTTCGTCTACTCGGGTATTTACAACACCTGAACCTGATTTACTGAAAGTTTCCTTAAAATAATTCACGTTTTCATGATAGTGCTTTTCGTAATTCATCCGCACCGATTTGGATCCTGTATTAATCAGTCTCGTTTCGCCTGTTTCGGCATCAAGCATAGAAACCATTCCTAAATTGGGCATTTTTTCCTCGCGGATGTCATATACGCGAATACCTGTAATATCATGTTTTTTGGAAGCAATTTTCAAAGTGTGCTCATATTCTCCTGACATAAAATCGGATATAACAAAGACAATGGCTTTCTTTTTCTGGGTACCTGATAAAAATTTCAAAGCTTGACCAATGTCGGTTTTATAACTTTTAGGTTCAAATTCAATAAGCTCACGAATGATTCGAAGTACGTGTGATCTCCCTTTTTTTGGAGGAATATACAATTCGATTTGGTCTGAGAATAAAATCAATCCAATTTTATCATTATTTTGAGTTGCCGAAAAAGCCATTGTTGCGGCGATTTCGGTTACTATTTCCTTCTTGAACTGATTTTTAGAGCCAAAACTTTCAGAACCCGAAATATCAACCATTAGCATCATGGTCAATTCACGTTCTTCTTCAAAGACTTTTACGTGAGCTTCATTGTATCGGGCAGTTACATTCCAATCGATAGCACGAATGTCGTCGCCAAATTGATATTGACGCACTTCGCTGAAAGTCATCCCGCGCCCCTTGAACGATGTATGGTACTCGCCCGAAAAAATATGATCGCTCAATCTTCGGGTTTTGATTTCTATTTTACGGACTTTTTTTAAAAGCTCTTTTGTATCCATTTTTTTTAAGGCATTAGGCATTAGGCACTAGGCATTAGAGTTTTACTAATGGCTTTTGGCTTTTGCCTTATCACTTTTTAAGGTACTTCAATCTCGTTAATGATTTTATTGATAATGTCAACCGATGTAACATTTTCGGCTTCGGCTTCATAAGTAATTCCAATTCTATGACGCAGAATATCATGTACTACAGCACGGACATCTTCGGGAATTACATACCCGCGACGTTTGATGAATGCATAACATTTGGCAGCCGTAGCAAGATTAATGCTTCCACGTGGTGAAGCCCCAAAACTGATTAAAGGTTTTAAATCAGCCAATTTGTATTTCTCCGGATAACGAGTTGCAAAAATAATATCCAGAATATATTTCTCTATTTTTTCGTCCATGTAAACTTCACGGACAGCTTCCTGCGCTCTTAAAATCTGATCTACAGAAACTACAGGGTTTACTTTTTCGTAACTTCCTTTAAGATTCTGGCGTATTACCAGGCGCTCGTCTTCCATTTTAGGATAATCGATAACTGTTTTCAGCATAAAACGGTCTACCTGAGCTTCCGGCAATTGATAAGTTCCTTCCTGTTCAACAGGGTTTTGTGTTGCCAGAACTAAAAATGGTTTGTCTAATTTAAAGGTAGAATCGCCAATAGTAACCTGCTTTTCCTGCATCGCTTCGAGCAAAGCAGACTGTACTTTGGCAGGAGCACGGTTTATCTCATCGGCAAGGACGAAATTAGCAAAAATGGGGCCTTTTTTTATAGAAAACTCATTGGCTTTTATATTATAAATCATAGTTCCGATAACATCGGCTGGCAATAAATCTGGCGTAAACTGGATTCTGCTAAAAGAACCTTGAATAGCCTGGGAAAGTGTATTAATGGCTAAAGTTTTTGCCAATCCAGGAACTCCTTCCAATAAAATATGTCCTTGACCTAAAAGCCCAATCAGCAATCTTTCGACCATGTGTTTCTGGCCCACAATAACTTTGTTCATTTCCATTGTGAGAAGGTCTATAAAAGCACTTTCTCTTTCGATTTTTTCATTGATTGCTCTAATGTCTAAAGTCGCTGAATTTTGTTCCATATTATTATATTTAAACCTCTTGTTTTTGGTGTCTTTTATTTGATGGTGCAAATTGAATTTTTTTTTAGAAGTAAGATGTTAAAAAATGGTTAAAACTTCCATGAAACGGCTAATTTTAAGGACGAATTATGATTGCATTTACCTATTTTTAAGAACAAAAAAAAATAAACATCAAATTCGCAAAAATAACCTGTAATTAAAAGGAATGCATTAAAAATCAAGCTATGAGTAAAATTCCATTTTCAAAAATTATTGCTGGCACTATGACTTGGGGAGCCTGGGGCAGAAACTTCACTGCACACCAAATGACAGCGCTCATGAATACGTGCCTCGAAAACGGCATTTCGTCCTTCGATCATGCCGATATTTATGGAGGTTATACAACCGAACAAGAGTTTGGAAAAGCATTGGCTGCAAGCAGAATAGAACGAAATACCATTCAGCTTATTTCCAAATGCGGTATTCAAATGCTTTCTGAAAACAGGAGTAACACTATTAAGCATTATGAATATTCCAGAAACTATATCATCGCCTCGGCAGAGCAGTCTCTTAAAAATCTGCAAACCGATTATTTAGACCTTCTGCTATTGCATCGTCCAAGTCCGTTAATGCAAGCCGATGAAATTGCCGAAGCTGTTGAAAAACTGAAAACAGCAGGAAAGATATTGGATTTTGGTGTATCTAATTTTTCTCCAAGCCAATGCAATTTAATCGAAACAAAAACCAAAATAAATTATAATCAGATCGAATTTTCCGTCACCCATCTCGAACCTATGCTGGACGGAAGCCTGGATCACATGCAGATTAACAGGATAACTCCAATGTGCTGGTCGCCTTTGGGAACAGTTTTTAGAAATGATGATGAACAATCACAACGCATAAAAAAAATTACAAATGAATTAGCGTCCAGATATGAAGTCGCTAATGATATTATTTTACTGGCCTGGATATTGAAACATCCTGCCGGAATTTTGCCAGTATGCGGCACTTCGGACGAAAAAAGGGTTTCACAATTAATGCAGGCCACTGCTGTTGAAATGGAATTGCAAGACTGGTTTTCTCTTTGGGCAGCAAGCACAGGAAACGAGGTACCTTAATAAAACAGAAAACAGCTGGATTTCAGCTGTTTTCTGTTAAAATAAATGCAGAATTATAATCTGGCTGTAACAATATCAATCAATGTAATATTCCCTATGTCGGTTACAGCTGCGTTAGCAACAACTACACCTGGAACCTTCATTACTGCTTTACCCGAAGCGGGTTCGGGAGTCAGCGTAACTTCATAAGTCCCAACTGGAAGTCCATCCAATTGAAATACCCCTGCCTCATTTGCGTAGGCCGTTAGCGTTGCCGTTCCAACTTGAACAGATGCTTGAACCTGATAACCGGCCAATGCCGGACTGATAGTCCCTTTAATGCTTCCTGAAGTTTCGTTTGTTGAAACTCGGACTACTGGATGCAGATTATAGATATCAGAAGCACCAGCTTGAACAACAATTGAATGCGCTACATCAAAATCCAATAAGAATTCGTATGTTCTGTCTGCCATTAAAGTATAATTGACTTGCAATTTTAATCCCGATTGTTGTGCGCTGGGTGTTTTCAAAGCATGTGTAGTACCATCCTTAAGCACCACTGTATTATTGTCACCAAGCAATAATCGAATTTGTCCCAAATGCCCCGAAGTAATTGTACCATCGGCGATTAAAGCTGTAACTCCTCCTGTTAAATCCAGTAAATTATAAACACCTGGATTTTTCCCAATACTCACCCAGCCCTGATCATCACTATCTGAGCTGCTTTTTATCAAGACATCTTTAACCTCAACATTTACTTCTTTATAATCCCCAGGAGCATCAGACAATCTTACCATGACTTTTGATGTTCCATCGGCACTTGAAGAATCATCATTTTCATTACATCTGATAAAAACCAGACTCAGCATTGTAATTGCAAAAAAAACTAATCTGCTTGCTTTAATTGTTTTCATAATTTTAATAAATTTAGTTCGTATAAAATCAGTAAATTTAGAACGTACAAAATTTCGGTTTAGTGTTGTTTTTACTCTAAAGACACAATATTAACAATGATTAATAAACGGATTCTTATCAAAAATCTCCTTGCTCACAATGACGAGAGCAGTTTTTATGATAAAAAAAGACAGCTGAATTTACACACCCGGGAGGGCAAGGCAAAATTTTTAAAACACATTTGTGCCTTATCCAATTCTAATCCCACTAACAACTCTTATATAGTAGTTGGTGTCGAAGATGAAAACAATGAAATTGTTGGAGATGATTTTTTTGACGATAGCCGCATTCAGAATTTAGTGAATGCTTTTCTTGAAAATCCCCCCAGAATCCAATACGAAAATGTTCCTTTTCCTAATTTGCCAAAAGACAAAGTAGTTGGGTTAGTTACTATAAAACCAAACAGCAGAACTTCTTATTTTAAAAAAGGGATACATACTATTGCTGCGAATACTGTTTTTATCAGGAGAGGAAGCAATACAACGCCTGTTGAAGGCGAAGTGGAAAAGAATTTTCAAAATACTGAAACCGTAATTGGCATTGAAAATAATTCGAGAAACAGCATCAAATATACCCTTGATGGCGTGATTGATTTCATGAATTACCGCCATAAAGACATGGCACCAAAATATAAGGTTTTCAACGAATTATTCGTCATCTGCTGGGCAGGAATTGCAAAAAAATCCCGAAACAAAACCTATTTGTCACGCGTTGATATCGAACTGATTAACGAGCAGATCAAATTATTCTATTCAGCCCAGGATGTTGTTGAAATAAGCTATGATGAAGACAGTTTTACAATTATTGAATATGTCCCATTGGGATTGAATGACAAAACCAGTTATTATCCGCTGGAACAGCAAACCATCCATTTTCATGATAATGGATATTATAAAATTGACAGAAAAATACTTTTTGAACCTCCCAAATACAACAAGAAAATGCTTTACCATATTTATAATTCAAATATGGCATTGCTCAACAAAATTGAAAAAAATATCAGACTATCAGATCGTGAAAGGAAAGATTTAGATCATCTGCCATCGACATTTATGATCTGCTATCTCAATGGTTTTGAAGAAGCTAAACAAAAGCTGATCGATGCTAAAGAATTATTAAAACCGTTTACGCAAGTATATCTTTCTTTCAAAGAAGCGTTACGGATTTTGAGAAAAATGAAATATGACGTTCAATAAAATTGTACCGTATTATTTATCAGGATTGCTTTCGGTTAACTGAACAATCCCGCTACCCAATTAACCACATCAATTATTACCTGACAAATAGTATTGGTCAATAAAATCAATAATGTAAGAAGTGCATTCATTTTAAAATTTCAATTAATTTATACTGATTTCTTTAAAAAACAATTGCTTTTAAAAAGAAGTACTGTTTTTTGAATCCCAAATGTACTTAAAAATTATCTTGCGGCGTTTATTAATTGATTGAATTTCAACAGGTATAAATACCCGTTTGACCGATTTATTCTTAATAAAAACTTAAAAATTTATTCTTAGCCAGATTCTGCTGAATTTTTCTAAACTTTTTCTCCTTAAAATTCAATTCCTGTATCTTTTATTTTTCTCTAAATAATTACAGCTGCTATCGGCTTAAAAAAACACAATCTGCATCACTTTTAACTATTTTTGTAAAAGAACAAATTGAGAATATGAGAACATTAGTAATAGGAGATATACATGGTGGATTAAGAGCCCTGCATCAAGTTCTGGAAAGAGCAAACGTAACTACAAAAGATAAGCTTATTTTTTTGGGTGATTATGTAGATGGCTGGAGCCAATCCCCACAAGTAATAGATTTTTTGATAGGATTGCAAAAAACTCATGATGTAATTTGTATTCGTGGCAACCATGATGAATTATTAAGAGAATGGCTCGATGACAATAAAGACAACGAACAATGGTACCAGCACGGAGGCGAAGCAACTGTTTTAGCCTATGAAAAAGTCGATTATGACACCAAAAAAAAGCATATAGAATTCCTGAAGTCACTCAAGGACTACTACCTTGATGAACAAAACAGGATGTTTATTCACGCAGGTTTTACTAACGTTAATGGCGTGATTTATGAATACTTCCCAAAACTGTTCTATTGGGACAGAACCCTTTGGGAAACCGCTTTGGCATTAGATCCAAAAATGAATCCAGATCATCCTTATTATCCCAAACGTTTTACTTTGTATAATGAAATTTATATAGGTCATACTCCTGTTTCCCGCATTGGGGAAACCATTCCAATGCAAAAAGCGAATGTGTGGAATATTGATACCAGTGCTGCATTCAAAGGATCGCTAACTATATTTGATGTAGACACCAAGCAGTTTTGGCAAAGTGAACCGCTCCCTAGTTTATATCCAACCGAAAAAGGACGGAATAGAATCTAAATCTTATATTTGCCGAAAAATTAATTATCTTATATTTTCGGCAAATGAAAAAAATTATTACAGTTTTATTTTTAGTTTCTTTTGGGCTAACAAATGCCCAGCAAGCTTTTAAAGGAAAAGGTGACTCGAAAATTAATATTGGTGCCAATCTGCAAGACGGTGGTTCAGGAATTCAAGCATCTGCTGATTTCGGACTTGGTGAAAATTTCTCTTATGGTTTTGTAACGACTTATTTATTAGGTGTAGATGAGTTTTCGGGGACATACGGCGAAAGCAGTTATGTTAGCTTAAAACCAGAATTTCAAGATCGTTTTGATGCAAAATTTAGAATTAATGCCAATTTAAGCAGTGTAATTGGTGTAGACCAATTGGATATTTATCCAGGTTTGAGCTTAGGATTGCACAATTTTGGTGGTCACATTGGAGGCCGTTACTTTTTTACTGATGGTTTTGGTGTTTTTACTGAACTAGGATTTCCAATTGCAAAATACAGTGACGATAAAGAAGTATTTGATCATTTAAACAATCAGGTTACCTTTAGTATAGGCGCTTCATTTAATTTAGATTAAAAACTAAAAATAAAAAGGGCTTGTTAATAAAAAACAAGCCCTTTTTTATGAATTATAGTTACCTACAAATCAAATTTGATTCCTTGTGCCAATGGCAGGCTTGTTGTATAATTGATCGTGTTAGTCTGACGGCGCATATATACTTTCCAAGCATCCGAACCAGATTCTCTTCCTCCTCCAGTTTCTTTTTCCCCGCCAAAAGCACCACCAATCTCCGCTCCCGAAGTTCCGATATTGACATTGGCAATTCCACAGTCTGAGCCAACAGCCGACAAAAATTGTTCTGCTTCACGCAGATTATTAGTCATTATGGCCGAAGACAGACCCTGAGCTACTCCATTTTGAAGATCAATAGCATTTTCTACCGTTCCTGAATATTTAATCAAATATAAAACTGGTGCAAAAGTTTCGTGCTGTACAATTTCGAAAGAGTTCTGCGCTTCGGCAATGGCAGGTTTTACATAACAGCCGCTTTCGTAACCTTCGCCAGAAAGTACTCCGCCTTCAACAAGGATTTTTCCGCCCTCGGCAACTACTTTGTTCAATGCATTATTATACAATTCGACAGCATGTGTATCTATTAACGGGCCCACGTGATTTTTTTCATCTAATGGATTTCCTATTCGCAATTGACCGTAAGCCGAAACAACGGCATCTTTTACTTTATCATAAATACTTTCGTGAATAATCAAGCGGCGAGTTGAAGTGCAGCGTTGCCCTGCAGTTCCCACTGCTCCAAAAACAGCTCCGATAACGGTCATTTTGATATCTGCATCTGGAGTTACAATAATGGCGTTGTTTCCGCCCAATTCTAATAATGATTTCCCTAAACGGCCAGCTACAGCCTGAGCTACTATTTTCCCCATTCGGGTAGAACCTGTTGCCGAAACTAAAGGCACACGTTTATCGGCAGTCATTAATTCTCCAATAGTGTAATCGCCATTTATCAAACATGAAATCCCTTCCGGAAGATTATTTTCTCTGATAACTTCGGCAATAATATTCTGGCAGGCGATTCCGCAAAGTGGTGTTTTCTCCGATGGTTTCCAAACGCAGACATCTCCGCAGATCCATGCCAAAGCAGTATTCCAAGACCAAACGGCCACAGGAAAATTAAAAGCCGAAATGATTCCGACAACTCCCAGCGGATGATATTGCTCATACATTCTATGTCCAGGACGTTCCGAATGCATGGTTAAACCGTGCAGTTGACGGGAAAGTCCAACGGCAAAATCACAAATGTCAATCATTTCCTGAACTTCGCCATATCCTTCCTGCAATGATTTACCCATTTCGTAAGAGACCAGTTTTCCTAAGGCTTCTTTATTTTTTCTCAATTTTTCTCCAAACTGACGTACAATTTCGCCACGCTGTGGTGCCGGCATTAATCGGAAGGTTTTGAAAGCTTCGGTGGCAGTCTGCATTACTTTTTCGTAATCGGCGGGTGTGCTCATTTTTACAGAAGCAATTAATTTACCGTCAACTGGCGAAAAGCTCTCCAGGATTTCTCCGCCTGAAAAATGGTTAATTCCTGTCGAAGTCCCTTCGTTTATGGTTTTAACTCCCAATTGCGCTAATGCCTCTTTCATTCCAAATTGATTTGCTATTGTTGTCATTGTAACTTTATTGGTTAAAATTGTTATATTTTTGTGTAAAGATATAATTTCAAGTTGAATTTTAATAGATCTGAAATTTTCTTTGACCAATATTGTTATTCTATAGGATCTTTCGTCAGGTGTGACTCCTGCGGAATTAACAAACAGGGCGATTTTTGATTTATAGAAAAAACTGTTCTGTCTTTATAAAAAAAACAAAATTATGCCATTTTTTATATCTTCTAAGTCAATTTTTATAAAAAAACACAGCCATTAAAAAAAGAAGGCAGTATTTTTATACCTAAAATAAATTCATAATTACTTTTAACATGAAATCCATCTCACTGTATTTTATTATCATTTTTTTAATTTTTTCACCTTTGCTGGCGCAGAAAAAAGTTTTTGATGTGGTTCCCTTGGGAGTTAAAGGAGGTGTAGACGAGGCGAATCTTTCGGCTTATCTGGTGGCTCTCAAAAACACGAATGCATTTATCTGTCTTGATGCTGGAACCATAAATGCCGGTATTGAGAAGGCTATTGCTAATAATGAATTTACGGTTTCGGGCGATGAAGTTTTGCGAAAATACATTAAAGGTTATCTTATTTCGCATGCTCATCTTGATCACGTTTCGGGCTTGATTATTAATTCTCCTGCCGATTCTTCCAAAACTGTTTATGCCACCAAAAAATGTATGGAGATGATGAAGGAACATTATTTTAATGGAGAAACCTGGGCTAATTTTGGTGATGAGGGTGTTGGTTATCAGATAAAAAAATATCATTTTGAAACGCTCCCTTATGGCGAAGAAATAGAATTGAGCAATACGGCAATGACGGTAAAAACGTTTCCTCTAAGTCATGTAAATCCTTATGAGAGCAGTGCTTTTTTAATTAGAAACGAAGAAAATTATGTTTTGTATATGGGTGATACCGGTCCTGATGAAATTGAAAAAAGCAACGATTTGAAAATACTGTGGCAGGCTGTTGCACCTTTAATTAAAGAAAAAAAACTGAGAGGGATTTTTATTGAAGTTTCATTTCCAAATGAACAGCCTGACAATGCTTTATATGGACACTTGACGCCTGGTCATTTAATGAAAGAACTCAGCAAATTGGAAGAACTTGCTGGCAAAGGAAGCCTGCAGGATTTAAAAATCATTATCACGCATAGAAAACCGCCAACAAAAAATATTCAGAAGATTAAGGAGCAATTAAAAAAAGAAAACGTACTAGGAGTTGATTTGGTTTTTCCTGAACAGGGAAGAAAATTTGAATTGTAGTTTTAACTAATGCATTAGACCTAACAGGTTTCAAAAAACCTGTTAGGTCTCTTTGCGGTGAAAAATTCATTTTTTCTCCCTAATCAAATAAACATATACTGGAAAATGGTCACTGAAACCAATTTCAGTTAAGGAATGCCGTAATGGATATCCTTTGTATTTACCGCTTTTCTGGATTAAAAAGGGTTTGTTGTAAATGCCAGCTTTCCAATATTGATAGGTGTTGTAATCCTTTTGCAGCAGCGAACCCGAAACCATAACCTGGTCAAAAATATCCCAAGCGTCACGAAAAGCAATTGTACCCAGTCCCTTATTCGCCATTTCTTCGAATGGATTGTAAATCCCAAAACCATCAACATCCTGAATTTTACCTTTGGCTCCGAGCGCTTTTTTGACACTTTTATTAAAAGGGCTGTCGTTCAAATCGCCCATCGTGATGATTTTTGCATTGGGATTGATGTGCTGCAGGGAATCAATTATTTTCCTGTTCAAAGCACCTGCCATTTCCCGATATGGACTGGATTTCTTTTCGCCTCCCGCACGCGAAGGCCAATGATTGACTATTATATGAATTTCTTCTCCGTTCAAAAAGCCAGTGACTAATAATTGATCTCTGGTATAAACCCGATGATTATTAGTATTGATTTGAATAATGTCTTCGGTTTCTATATTTTCGGATGCTTCGGTTTTTGCTTCTTCTTTGAGAGGTTGTGCTTCTCGATAAACATACAGCGGAATATTGCTGAAACTTGTGGGCTGAAACTGCTTTTTTTGATACAACAAAGCAACGTCAATTCCTCTTTTATCCGGAGAATCAAAATGTACGATTCCGTAGTCTTTATCAATCAATGTGGGCTGTTTGATTAAATCTTCCAGCACCCCTTGATTTTCAATTTCGGCTCCGCCAATAAATGTGGGAGAATTTGGGTTTTCGGAAGTGCCGATTTCGGAGAGAACACGGGCTAAGTTTTCGAGTTTCTGACGGTATTTTTTGGTATTCCAATGCTGATTCCCTTTTGGAGTCCAATCTTCATCATTAATTGAAGGGTCATTAATGGTATCATAAAAATTTTCAAAATTGTAGAATGCGACTGTATGTATCACAAAAGATTTAGTCTGCGCATTTCCTTTGATAATTAATAAAAGAATTAGATAAAAATAAATCTTTCGGTTCATTATTACTTTTTTCAAATGGTTCAGTTTTTGTAAATATAGTAATTTGATTACAATTATTGCTTTCTGTTAAAACCTCTGTTTTTTTGCCACAGATTAAAAAAAGATTAATAATCTGTGAAAATCATTTTTAATCTGTGGTCATTATTAAACCAGAAAGTCTTTTACCTGTTATTCTTAAATGTATATCTTTGCTTTTATCCTTGTAATAATCACTTTTCAAAAAGCACTACATGAATACCAGTCCATTTTCTTTTAATAAAAAACATGGTGTTTTGTATCCTATACTATTGCTTATTTTTACTTTACAATCTATGAACAGCCAAGCTCAAACTACTATGATTACACCGCCGTATTTACAAAAAGGAGATACCGTTGCCATTGTGGCGACTGCTAGAAAAAATGTAGACGATAACTTGAAACCTACAATAGATTTACTGCATGCCTGGGGTTTGGAAGTCGTTATTGGAAGCACCATCGGATTAGATTTAAACCAACTGGCAGGAACTGATGAACAGCGTGCGGCCGATTTTCAGCAGCAGCTGGATAACCCGAAAATCAAGGCAATCTGGTGTGCTCGTGGCGGTTACGGAACAGTACGTATGATTGATTTATTGGATTTTACCCAATTTAAACAGCATCCAAAATGGATTGTTGGTTTTAGTGATGTGACGGTTTTGCACAATCATCTCAATACTATGGGATACAAATCCATTCACGGAACCATGCCGGTGAGTGTAGAAAGAACAGCACCTGAATCGATTGCAACTTTGAAGACGGCTCTGTTTGGCGAAAAATTATCGTATCAGATCGATCCGTTCCCTATGAACCGTTTTGGGAAAGCCACTGGAGAATTAGTAGGCGGGAACTTATCTATTTTGTATAGTTTATTTGGATCAAAATCGGCTATCGATTGTACCGATAAAATTTTATTTATCGAAGATCTTGACGAATACCTTTACCATATTGACCGAATGATGATGAACCTGAAACGCAACGGCTGTCTGGAAAGCATCAAAGGAATTATCGTAGGCGGCATGACCAAAATGAAAGACAACGATATACCGTGGGGGAAAAATGCCAACGAAATTGTTCAGGACGTGACACAAAAATACAATATTCCGATACTCTATAATTTTCCAGCGGGGCATGTTCATGACAACAGAGCCCTGATTATGGGAAATATCATTACCATGGATGTGAACGAAAACTGCAATACGGTGGTTTTTGAGTAGAAAGAAGATAGAATATAGAGAAGAGATAAAAGATGTTTTTAGACTTCTCTTTAAATCTATTTTCTATGTTCTATTTCTATTCTCTCAAATCAGAAAGCTGCATTCTAAAATCTAAAATCTCAATGGCTGAACACAACGAACTTGGAAAACTGGGAGAGGATCTGGCTGTGGATTATCTTAAAAAAAACGGCTATACTATTCTCGATACAAACTGGACGTTTCAAAAAGCCGAAATTGATATTATTGCTCAAATAGAAAACACACTGGCCATTGTAGAAGTAAAAACCCGATCGTCCCTAGAATTTGGTTTGCCTCAGGATTTTGTAAAACCCAAAAAAATCCAGCTATTAATAAAAGCTGTAGATGCTTATGTAATCGAAAGAGATTTGGATCTGGATATCCGTTTTGATATCATTGCCATTAATAAAAATGAGAAATCCTTTGCAATTGAACACCTTACAGATGCTTTTTTCTATTTTTAAAGAAATTTAACAATGTTATATTTGTAACAAATTGTTTTTTTGTTTATATTTGCTCCGGTATTAGAAACTAAACCATTTCAATATCAGCATAACTACAAAAAAATAACCAACTTGAAATTATGAAAACTGTATCGTCTATTGTAGAAAATTACATTAAAACAAAACCATTTTTATTAAATGCTTTATCATTGGGCATCATTAACTTGACTTCTTTGTCAAGAAATATTATGACCGAATTAGAAAGTGAATTTGGAAAAGAAGTAAAGCAAGGTGCCGTAGTAATGGCTCTAAAACGTTTGACAGAAGAACTGGATTTCCGACTGAATCACAAAATCAATAAAGTAATAAAGAATATTGGCGAAATTACAGTACGTTCAGCTTTGACCGATTATACCTATGTTGTTTCGGATACTGTTTTGAATAAACAAGCCGATTTGATCACAGATATCAATTCGCTTCCAGATATTTTCTATACTTCGTCCAAAGGCGTTAATGAAACTAATATTGTGGTTAGCAATAGTGTAAATCATTTGGTCGAAAAACACTTTGTAAATGAAAAATTGATTCAGAAACTAGAAAATCTAGCTTCCATTACCGTTAAATTACCTAAAGAAAATATTGTAGTTCCTGGAATTTATTATTTTATTTTCCAGCGTTTGGCCTGGGAAGGAATCATTATCAATGAAGTAATTTCAACTTCAAATGAGTTTACGATTATGGTAAGCGAAAATGAAGTAGATGTTGCTTTCAGAGTAATTAAGGATTTGAAAAACTAAAATCTGTTTTTTTATAAAATTTGAAAACGAAGCCTAGTGCTTCGTTTTTTATTTATAACTAAATTTACACTTTGTTATACGATTAAACAACTTAACCTTATGCTGGCTCCATCCTATCAGAAGTTAAAAGACATTTTATCAAAATCTATTGATCCAAAGCGAATTTTAACAAATCCACTGCAAACTCTTGCTTATGGAACTGATGCCAGTTTTTATAGGCTTATTCCACAAATCGTAATTCTCGCTCATAATGAGGCCGAAGTTGTCGAAATTATAAGGCAAGCCACAAAACTTGGTATTGCATTGACTTTTAGAGCCGCTGGAACAAGTTTGTCGGGTCAGGCCATTACTGATTCGGTTTTAGTAGTAGCCACTCATGGCTGGAAAAATTTTGAACTTTTAGATAATAATCAGAAAATAAAGCTGGAACCAGGAATTGTGGGTGCTCGTGCGAATATTTTTTTAGCACCACATGGTTTGAAAATTGGTCCAGATCCAGCATCAATCGGTGCCGCTATGATTGGTGGAATTGTAGCTAATAACGCCAGCGGTATGTGTTGCGGTACAGCTCAAAACTCTTATCAAACCATAGCCAATGTTCGAATAATACTCCATGACGGAACTATTCTGGACACCGCTGATATAAACAATGTTACAGCTTTCAAGAAGAATCAAACAGTTTTAATCCAAGAAATAGAAAATCTAAGAGATACTATTAAAGATGATGAAATTCTGTATCACCTTATCAAAAATAAGTTCAAAATAAAAAATACTACGGGTTACAGCATCAATGCTTTTGTTGATTATGAAGACCCGATTGAAATCATCAAACACCTGATGGTCGGCTCTGAAGGGACTTTGGCCTTTATTTCGAATGTAACTTTCAAAACGGTAATAGACGAGAAACACAAATCCTGCTCTTTATTAATTTTTAAAACGATTCAGGATGCGTGCAATGCCACTATTTTATTGAAATCGGCACCTGTTGCCGCAGTCGAATTACTGGATAGAGAATCCATCCGTTCCGTAGAAAACGATCCAGATGCCCCAGCTTATTTCAAAACATTACCGGAATCTGCTTGTGCTTTATTGGTAGAATGCCGTGACAATGATTTGGTTATTCTGCACCATAAACAAGAACAGATCAGGCTAAAAATCCAATCTATTCCAACCTATGCAGAATATGAATTCACTTCCGATCCCCAGCAGTATTATTTCAACTGGAAAGCACGGAAAGGATTGCTTCCAACTGTTGGAGGACTGCGAAAAAACGGAACATCAGTTATTATTGAAGATGTTGCTTTCCCATTACCCCAGCTAGCCGATGCTTGTCTGGCCATGAAAGAACTGTTCCAAAAACACGAATACCATGATGCCGTTTTGTTTGGCCATGCCTTAGAAGGGAATCTGCATCTGGTTTTTTCTCAGGACTTTTCAAACCAGACCGAAGTGGACCGTTACGAAAAACTAATGTCGGAACTGGCTATTTTAGTAGTTGACCGTTTTAATGGCTCCTTGAAAGCCGAACACGGCACAGGCCGTAACATGGCTCCGTTTGTGGAAAAAGAATGGGGAACCAAAGCTTACGAAATCATGAAACGCATCAAAAATATTTTTGATCCTAATAACAAAATCAACCCTGATGTATTAATCAATCCTGATCCCAAAGCACATCTCAAGAATTTAAAGCCAATGCCAGAATCGCACGCCATTGTTGATAAATGCATGGAATGCGGCTTTTGCGAACCACACTGCGTTTCCGAAGGATTGACTTTATCCCCAAGGCAGCGCATTGTAATTGCCCGAGAAATCAGCCGATTGGAAGAATCGAATGATAATCCGGAACGATTAGCAGCAATTAGAAAAGATGTAGCCTATCAGCTGGATGAAACCTGTGCCACAGATGGACTTTGTGCTCTTGCCTGCCCAGTTTATATTGATACTGGAAAATTTGTAAAAACATGGCGGGCCAATGAATTAAATACCAGTGCTAAAAAAACTGCGTCTTACATTGGTTCACACATGGCAGTAACTACATCGGTCATGAGATCAGGACTAAAAATAGTTTCTTTTTTTCACTCCATTTTTGGAACCAATATTATGACAGCATTATCCAATCTGTCGCATTTTGTCACCTTTGGAAAAGTGCCAAAATGGATACCGGAAATGCCAAAAGGAGCGAATAAAATTAACATGAATCAAAAGCACTAAAATGAATACAGCAGCCGATTTAAAAGTCGTTTACTTTCCTTCATGCATTAACAGAAGCATGGGAAAAAACCGTTTTCAGAACTCAGATGATTTGCAATTGACCGAACTCACGCACCGCTTATTGGTCCGTGCCGGATTCACAATAATTTATCCCGAATCAATAGATGATCAATGCTGTGGTATGCCTTTTTCCAGCAAAGGTTTTACAGAAGCTAATCATGCAAAATCTGAAGCATTGGAAACTACACTTTTAAAAGCTTCTGAAAATGGTAAATATCCTGTACTTTACGATATGAGCCCGTGTTTTTATCATTCGAAAGAAGAATTCTCGAATGTTTTAAAAATTGTGGATCCTATTGAATTTATGCTCGATTATGTGATGCCAAATCTGATGGTGAAAAACAAAAAAGATACTGTAACGGTTTTCCCGGTTTGTTCTGTCAAAAAAATTGGAAAAATGAATCAGCTTGCTGCTTTATCACAGTTATGCGCCAATAATGTTACTGTTATTGACAGCAATTGCTGTGGTTTTGCAGGTGACAGAGGCTTCCTGATTCCAGAATTAAACGAGCACGGATTACGCGATTTAAAAGCCCAGATTCCTGCTGCTTGCAAAGAAGGTTTTTCAACCAGCAGAACTTGTGAAATTGGTTTGGAAAAAATGAGCGGTATTGATTTCAAATCTATTTTTTATTTAATCGAAGAGGTTACACGTTAAAAAAAAATATTTTCGTTGAGAAAAAAAAGAATAAATATTTTTTGCATTAACACAATTAAACCTATTAACAAATAATTGATTATAAGTGAATTATACTTATAAACTCAATTAATGTTTATATAATGAAAAGTTTCAAAAAATCAATAAAATTTTACGATGCAACTTTTTTTTAAAATGTCAATACGAATAATATTTTTATATATTTGTCGACTATTTAAGCCAATGCTACGCTTAAATTAAGAATATCCTTATTATAATCTTAAAAAATTAAGGGGTCAATAATCCATGTCAACGACAAAAGATTTTAGCGAACAATTGCTGGTAAGTGAACTCAAAAATGGCAGCGAAAAAGCATTTCGCAGACTATATGATTTCTATTATCAAGATATCTATGGTTACAGCATAAGTCTTTTAAAATCGAAAGAGCTTGCAGAAGAAAATGTGCAAGATGTTTTTTTAAAAATCTGGCTTCATAGAGAGAATATAAACCTGGAGCAATCATTCAAATCTTTTCTATTTACAATTGCCCGAAACCAAGCTTTTAATCTTTTAAATAAAGCGGCAAATGATGTGCTTTTGAAAGAAGAAGTTTTTTACAGCAGTCAGAAATCACATGCTGAAGGAGATTACACCATTCGCGAAGACGACTGTAAAAAACTTAAAAAACAGGCTATAAAACAGCTTCCTCCCAAACGCAAACGCATTTTTAAAATGTCTAGAAAACAGGGAAAAACATATGAAGAAATAAGTCAGGAATTAGGAATTTCTGTCAATACAGTCAAAAATCAGATGAGCAAGGCCCTCGAATCCATTCGGGTATTTTTTCAGGCTCATGATGGTTTTACTTAAATACAAAAACATTTTTTTTTGCAATCACTCCTAATCGAGTGATTTTTTTTATTTTTTTTGAAAAAAAATTAATTTATAAACATTTAAAAATCAGTTAATTGAATTTTAAATTGTGTTAAAATTAAAAAAATTACAACGATTGAGTAGTACTCAACTGCACTTCAGCTGTATTATATAAAAGCAACAATAAATATATTCGAAATGAATGAAAATTCAGAAATACAAAAATTACTTCATAAGTTCATTTTGAACCAATGCTCGGCTGACGAAACTGACAAAGTGATTGACTATTGCAGAAAAAACAATCTCACTACTGATTTCCCAACCGTTGAAGAAGTAAAATCTATATTGGAAAAAACTCCAAAAATGGATGCTACTACTTCTGATCAGATATTTTCTAAAATTTTAATTCAGGCACAAGAGATAGAGGAAACAGAACAAAGAAAATTCCCCTTCAAAAAATATCTGGCTATTGCAGCGTCAATTATCGTACTGCTGTCAATTGGTATCACTTATAAAAATAACAATACTGCAATTTCCAAAAGCAGTCCCATCATTAACAGCAGCGATATCACATTACAGCTGGAAAATGGCGAAATTCAAGTTATCTCCGAAGGCAAAAAAAGCCAGGTTGCCGATGCCGAGGGTCATATTGTAGGGAATCAAAACGGAAACAAAATTGCATATGACACCAAAACTTCTATTGAAAAACTGGTATACAATACTTTGAAAATTCCAAATGGAAAGCGATTTGAACTGGAATTGTCAGATGGTACTGTAGTGCATTTGAATTCGGGTACTACTTTAAAATATCCTGTAAAATTCATCGCTGGCGAAAACAGGCAGGTTTATCTGGATGGTGAAGCTTTTTTTGATGTTGCAAAAGATAAAAAACATCCTTTTATAGTAAATGCCGACAAATTGAATGTTCGGGTTTTGGGAACCCATTTTAATGTTTCCAGCTATCCCGAAGATGACATGACAGATGTTGTCCTGGTAGAAGGCTCTGTGGGCATGTATACAGCAAATGAAAACTTTAATGCTGCTAAAAATACAATCCTGAAACCTGGCTATAAAGGAAGCTTTAACAAAAACAGCAGCCAAATCGCTGCCAAAGAAGTCAACACAGACATGTATACTTGCTGGATTAACGGCGGACTGGCCTTTAGAAACATAAGCTTTATCAATATCTGTAAAAAATTAGAACGGCGATATGATGTTAACATTGTAGTTAAAAACCAAAAATTAGCAAACGAAAAATTCAATGCCCGTTTTGCAGACAAATCTATAGAAGAAGTATTAAGTTATTTTGACGATGCTTATGGCTTTAATTATAATAGAAAAAACAATACAATAACCATTAACTAACCCTTAAAAACCAAACAGAAAACTATGAATTGAACTTAACAGAATAAAAAAATCGGAAAGAGCTGCGAACAATTTCCGATTGAATAAGTGATTGAACCTAACAGATTAAATACAATCAATTAACAAAATTATGAAAAAAAAATCAAAGAATGACGGAATGCAATTTTCGTTGTTCAAAATTGACCTGAAATTGAAACTAACCACACTATTACTTTTAGTTGCCATTTTTAATTCAAGAGCCGATACTTATGCCCAAAAAACAAAAGTAAGCTTAGAATTGAACAATACTACTGTGGAAAAAGTTATTGAAACGATTGAGCAAAAAACTGACTTTAAATTTATTTATAAATTAAACGACATCGATTTAGACCGTATAATTTCTATTCATGTAAAAAATCAGAATATAAACACGGTTTTAGATAAAATTTTTAAAGGAACTTCGACAGATTTTATAATCAGGGATACGCAGATTATGCTCAAAAAACCCGCAATAATTATTAAATCTGAAAGCCTGCCTTTTCTTCCACAAAATATAAAAGGAAAAATCATTGACGAAAACCGAATGCCTTTGCCTGGTGCAACCGTTACCGAACAGGGTACGAAAAACAGCGTGCTGACAGACTTTGATGGCGGTTTTCAAATAACAGTACAAAGTAATACTGCCATGCTGGTTGTTACTTATGTAGGCTATGTGAAAAAAATATTTTTGGCGGATCAGATAAATCCCACCATACAATTACAGCCAGAAACAACATCATTAAAAGAGGTTGTATTGATAGGATATAGCTCTATTTCCAAAAAAAATGTAACAGGTGCCGTATCCTCAATCAGTCAAAAAGATATGAATCAAGGCTCTATTATAAACCCTTTACAGCTGATTTCGGGAAAAATGGCTGGGGTAAACATTACTCAGACTGGAAGTGAGCCAGGAGCTGCTCCCAATATTAGAATACGAGGCTTAACCTCTTTAGTGGGAGGAAATGATCCATTAATAGTCATTGACGGCGTGCAGGGTGATTTGAATTTGTTAAATCAAATTCCTCCAAGTGAAATCGCTTCTATGGATATTTTAAAAGATGCATCGGCTGCAGCTGTATATGGGGCTAGAGGAGCTGCTGGAGTTGTCCTAGTTACAACTAAAAAAAGCAAGGCAGGAAAAACATCCGTAGAGTACTCAGGAACAATGTCTGTAGACGAAATTCCAAATCCATTGGAAGTCCTTAATGCTGATGAATGGTGGCAGCAAGCACAGAAAGTTGGTGTTCCTGCATTATCCAATCATGGTGCAAGTACCGACTGGTTTAATATTTTGACACAAAATGGTTTTACTCAAACACATGCTTTGGCTTTTGGCGGCGGAGCAGAAAAATTCAATTATAGAGCTTCTATTTCAGCTATCCTGCAGGAAGGAGTGGTTATAAATTCAAAAAGCAATAAATACATTGGACGCATTCAAGCCACTCAATTGGCATTTGATGACAAATTAAAATTGACTTTTAATCTGAACAGCGGTATAATTGATACTGATTATAGCATAGGTAATATAGGGAGAGCATCTTTTAGATCCAACCTGATTACAAACTCTTATTTTATAAGTCCTACCAATCCTGTTTATAATGTAGATGGTACTTATTTTACTGATGCTAACGTATTTCATTATCTGAACCCTTATGCTGCGGCCGAAACGGTTTCCAATCATAATGAAAATGATAATTTATTTGGCAGCTTAAAAGCAGAATTAGAAATCATGGATGGTGTAACTGCTGCATGGTTTGGCAGCTGGAGAAATACCAATAGCACTCACGGCTACTATCTGCCATCAGAATCTACAGATGCAGATGCCATTGACCAAAAAGGTATTGCTAATGTAAGTAACAACAAAACAAACGAGAAACTCACCAACATGAGCCTTAATTATAAGAAAAAATTGGGCAATCATAATCTGGATGTTTTGGCTCTTTATGAGTGGCAAAATCAAACCTATCAAGGGAATTTTGCACAGGCTCGTGGTTTTATAAACGACATTGCTACATACAATGCTTTGCAATTGGGTGATTTTTCGAATGCAAAACCAGGTGATATTTCATCTTATAAAAATGACAGAACCCTTATATCGTTTTTAACTCGTTTTAATTATGCGTATTTAGAACGTTACTTAATCACTGGAAGTATTAGAAAAGATGGTTCTTCTGTATTTGGAGATAATAATAAATGGGGTAATTTTCCATCAGTATCTTTAGGATGGGCTATAGACAAAGAGCCTTTCATGGCAAATCAGACCCTTTTTACTCAATTAAAACTGCGTGGCGGATATGGAGAAACGGGTAATCAGCAGGGATTATCACCTCAGCAATCGCTTTCATTGGTAGGACAAGGCAATCCAAGCCTTACTTATTTTGGGGGTGCGGTAGTAAACAATTACGGCCAAATTCAAAATGCGAATCCAGATTTGAAATGGGAAACCAAAAAGCAAACCAATATTGGTCTTGACTTTTCATTACTGGACAGCAGGCTAAGAGGTTCTATTGATACTTACACGGCTACGACAGACAATCTTCTGTTTAATTACACCGTGCCACAGCCTCCTTATCCATTCGACAAAGTATTTGCTAACGTGGGAAGTCTTTTGAACGAAGGTATTGAAGTAGCATTGAGCTATGATTTAATAAGCAATGACAACACAACCCTTACCCTTGCAGGTAATGCATCCTTCATGCGAAATGAAGTTTTAAATTTAAGCGGAAGCATTAATGGTGTGCCATTGAATACTGACTTTGTTGATTGGGGCGCTCCAAATTCTTACCTGGTAAAGGGCAAGCCTGTAGGTTCATTTTACACTTTGCACAGCACAGGAAAAGACAATGCTGACGCCGAAACTGTATTGGATCGCGATGGAAATGGCTCTATCGATCAAGGATCAAGAAGTCTGGACAGAGCATACAGTGGTTCAGCAATGCCAACTTATACTTTTTCATTCAATCCTACATTTAGATATAAAAACCTGGATGTTTCAATGCTTTGGAGAGGGTCTGGAGGAAACAAAATTTATAACACCTTGAACAAAAGTTTAAGCTATCAGGAAAGTATTGGAAAGTCTAACGTTTTGAAAAGCTCGCTTGCACTAGGAATGTACACCAGCCAATACGCCTCTGATTTGTGGCTGGAAGATGGTGATTTCATCCGATTAGAAAATGTGGCTGTTGGTTATAATTTTACTTTCAAGGAAGTTAAATACGTTGAATCTCTTCGTCTTACACTTACTGGCAACAACTTATTGTTATTTACTGATTATACTGGTATGGATCCAGAAATCAATTTATCCGGCGGTGGTGCTAATTTTGGCAGTGACATGGGGATATACCCTCGTACCAGAACAGTTGGTCTGGGTCTAAGTGTTAAATTCAAATAATAAAAGAAAATGAAAATCAAAAATATAGTATTGATAAGCAGTTTAACTCTCTTATCATTTGCAAGCTGCACTAACTTAGATGAAAATGTCTTTGATAAATACGAAACAGATCCTTTTTATGATGCTCCCCAAGGTGCAAATATTGCGTTAGCTGGAGTTTATGCACAAATTGGCGGGAATTGGGACGGAGTTGGATATGCTGGTGCCGACAATGGCTGGTATGACCTAAATGCCATGTCGAGTGACGAGCAGGTAATCCCGCATAGAAATACAGGAGACTGGCAATTGGACTTTGCAAAATTATTCAAGCATGATTGGCTTCCATCAAGCTTTATCGTTGGCAACACTTGGAAATGGCTTTACAAATCAGTATTTAGTGCCAATTTAGCTATTGAACAATTAGAAAAATCAAAAGCTGACCCTTCAAAAATTGCCGAAGCAAAAGTATTAAGAGCCTTTTTTTATTATCTGTTGATGGATGATTATGGCAATGTTCCTTTTTATACTTCCAATGATATAACTGTCGATAAAATTCCACAAGCAGATCGTAAAGATATTTATGCTTTTGTTGTGAAGGAATTAACCGAAAATGTAGAATTATTGTCGGCTACTAAAGGCGGAGAATACTATGGACGTTTCAACAAATGGGCAGGCTATATGTTATTGTCCAAAGTGTATCTTAATGCTGGCGTTTACACAGGGAGCCCAAAGTGGGCAGAATGTCTCGCTATTTGCAATAAATTAAATGAAGCAGGATTCTCATTACACCCGGGAGCTGCTAATGCGGCAAGCCCATTAGGATATAAATATTTTGAACTGTTTGGAGATACACTTCCAGAAGACGAAACAATATTAGCAATCTACTCTTCTGTCGATGTGGTTTCCCGTAATATTTTTACAGTACGCAGCCTGGCTGGGGCAAATGCATCTAAATTATTTGGCTACAACGGATGGAATGGAACTGTTATACCAAAAGATTACTACTTAAAATATGAAGATAAAGATATCCGAAAAAAACAGTTTTTAATTGGAGAACAGCCTGGAGGAGTTAATTACACTTTGGAAATAGGTTCGTTAGACAATCCTGGAGCTGCACCTCAAGCAGGAGTCCGCAATACTAAGTTTTATCCAGCAGGTGTAAATAATGGAGGTGGAGCTTCTAATGATTTTCCAATTTATAGATATGCCGATGTCCTGCTGATGACTGCTGAGTGCAATGTACGCCTTGGAAATCCAGGAGCAGCTAAACCATTCATTGACGCTGTAAGACAACGTGCCGGCCTTGATCCTCTGGCTGCAAACCCGACTCTTACTGATATTTACAATGAAAGAGGGTTTGAGCTCAACTGGGAAGGACACAGAAGACAAGATATGATTCGTTTTGACACCTTTTTATTGCCAAATGAATTCAAAGCCGCTTCACAGCCGTTTAGAAAATTGTTTCCAATTCCAACCGCAGCACTTGATGCAAATCCAAGTTTAAAACAAAATCCTGGTTACAACTAAAAAAGAACTTACATGAAAACATATATATATAAGTTACTCGTACTTGCGGCAGTAGCGCTGCTTGGCGTATCCTGTGAAGACACCGCCGAACTGACCACTTTGCAAAAGGTCAGCTTCCCGTCAAATATAGAAACTTCAGCAAACACTATCGTTCTATCAGCTGATAATGAAACTGATCCAGCTGTAGTACTTTCTTGGCCTTCTGTAGTTTATCCTATTAAAGCTCCTGTGACCTATGCCTTGCAATTTGACCTGCCAGATAACATTATTGGGGAAAAAGCCTGGAGTACAGCTACCCGTCTTGTAGTTGGTGAAGATGTACTGAGCAAATCTTTATTGGGAGCAGAACTTAATAAAATAGTTCTCCAGCTGGGACTGCCAATAGATAAGGCAAATGAAATTGTTGTACGTGTAGAATCATACATGGATCATACGATTTATTCAGATCCAATTGTTTTAACTGTTACTCCATTTGAAAAACCAGTTGTTTCAGGCGAAATAATAATGCCAGGAAGTTATCAGGGCTGGAATGTTGATACAGCAGCATCTTTACTTGCAATAAGTACCGATGTGTACCAAGGATATGTATCCATACCTGCTGATGCATTAGGTTTCAAATTAAATAAGGAAAGAAACTGGGCGCAGTTTTATGGTGCAGGGGCTAGCAATAATGATTTGAAAAACATGAGCGATACTGATTTTCAAATGCCTGGAGCTGGTTCGTATCAAATAACAGTAAACCTGAAAACGCTAAAATGGAATTCTATTGCTTATGCATGGGGAATTGTTGGTGACGCAACTGCCGGAAGCTGGAATACGAGTACACCCATGACTTATGACCATGTAAATAAAAAATGGAAAGTTACTGCCAGTTTAGTTCCCGGCAATGTAAAATTCAGGCTTAATGACTCCTGGACCATAAACTATGGTGCCAAAAATAATGATGAAGGCATAATGTATCTGGATAATCAAGGTGCTCATTATGTAGCAGAAGCAGGTAATTATGAAATTACATTTACCATAAACGACATTAACCCGGCTGTTAATGGTTATCCTGCAACTGCTGCATATACCATAAAAAAATTATAACAAAAAAGTAAATATTCAATATTCAGTGTAATGGTTTTGGTTAGTTAAAAATGCATCCTTCTTTCTTAATAAAAGTATGGAGGGATGCAGCCATTACAAACAAATAGGGATTATTATTAAAAAATTAAAAAAATGAAAGTATATATCAACATAGTTTTTGCCCTTATCTTTTCTTCGGTATTCGCATCCTGCAATTCCTCAGATGATGAGTCATCTCCTGCACCCGCATATCCACAATATGGAACAGCATTTGAAAAAATGCCAAAAAAAGAAGATGCCATAATCTATCAAGTTAATATCCGTGCCTTCAGTCAGGCAGGAACCCTGAAAGGAGTTCAGGAAAAACTGGCTCATATCCAAGAGTTAGGTGCCAATGTTATTTATTTAATGCCAATTTACCCTATTGGTGTCGAAAAAGGTATTGGATCACCCTATGCCGTTAAGGACTACAAAGCAGTAAATACAGCATTTGGATCACTAGAAGACTTGCGTACTCTGGTAGATGAAGCCCATAAAAAAAACATGGCGGTAATCCTTGACTGGGTTGCAAACCATACTGCCTGGGATAATGCCTGGATATCTGCTCATCCAGATTGGTATCAAAAAGATGATAAAGGTAAAATTGTTTCACCTCCAGGATATAATGATGTAGCACAATTAGATTTTAACAATCAGGAAATGCGCACTGCAATGATTGATGCTATGTCCTATTGGGTTTATAGTGCAAACATTGATGGTTTCCGTTGTGATTATGCAGATTTTGTTCCTCAGAATTTCTGGACACAAGCTATCACTGCCTTGCGAAAAATTAAAAATCAAAATATATTGATGCTTGCAGAAGGTTCCAAAGCGAGTCATTTTGTTGCCGGCTTTGACTTTACTTTTGGATTTGGCTATTTTGATGCTTTGAAAAAAGTGTTCAAAGAAGGAAAATCAGCAACTACAATTCAAGATGCAAATGCTGCCGAGTATACCTCTAATTATGACAACTCACAGCGTATTGTAAGATACACTACAAACCACGACGTGAACTGGACTGATGGCACACCTTTGGAATTATTTGGTGGCAAACAAGGCTCTGTTGCTGCTTTTGTTGTTGCTGCTTATATGAAATCGGTACCAATGATTTATAACGCACAGGAAATTGGTTATGCCAAAAGAATCGATTATTTTCATAATGTCCCAATCGATTGGAGTACTGCCGATGCCAGCATGCTAGCCGAGTACAAAAAGATAATTGCTTTTAGAAATTCAAGCAATGCCATAAAAAGAGGAACTTACAAAGGATACAGCAACGAAGCTATAAGTGCCTTTACTATGGAAACGGATACTGAAAAAGTACTGGTGCTTTCTAATTTGACAAATACTGCTTCAAAATATATTGTACCCGTTTCACTTTCTAAAACAGCTTGGAAAAATGCCCTTGGAGCTCCAGTAAATATTTCATCGGAAATCACTTTACAGCCATTTCAATATATTGTGTTGAAAAATTAACACAATAAACTGGTAGGTTTACAAATGGTTCTATCTAATCTTCTTGCTTATATTTGTAACGGAAAATGATAAATCGTTACTAAGAACTATTTGTAACACACATCATAATATTGCAAAGCCACAAAGACTGCTAAAATTTAATTCATATAACTTTTTGTTTAAATTAATTGTATGATTTGTTTAAATTTTTAATACTTCGAAACTATATGTCTTTGTGTGCCTTTGCATTACTCTTTTTACTCCAAAAAAATAAAAAATGATTTATACCCTAAAAAAAATACAGCTGCATGCATTCTTTTTATTGATTTGTCTTGCTCCATTTTTAACAGGAGCACAAGAGATAAATTCACCTAATAAAAACCTTGCCTTAAAATTTGAATTAAAAGAAAATGGAATTCCCTCCTATCAGCTGTCCTACAAAGGAAAACCAGTAATCAAGCCCAGCGCGTTAGGATTAGAAATCAAAGATGCGCCTTCGTTCATGGATGGTTTTTCGATTACCAATACGGAGCAAAAAACAGTTGATGAATCCTGGAATCCTGTTATGGGCGAAGAAAAAACCATTCGTAATAATTACAATGAACTGGTTGTCACTTTAGCACAAGCGAAAAATAACAACAGATACATCCGCATTCGTTTCAGGTTATTTAATGACGGGTTAGGATTCCGATATGAATTTCCAAAACAGAATGCCTTGAATTATTTTGTGATAAAAGAAGAACACACAGAATTTCAATTAGCCGGCAATCACAAAATTTTCTGGATTCCAGGCGATTATGATACCAATGAATATGCCTATACGACTTCAAAAATTTCTGACGTCCCTTCTTTGATGAAAAAAGCAACAATCGAAATCAATGCCCAATGGCCCATAAAAGAATTATCAGTTCAAACGCCAGCGATGATGAAATCCAATGATGGTTTATACATCAACATTCACGAAGCTGGTTTAATCAATTATCCTGCAATGTATCTGGAACTTGATGCTTCCACTTATAAAATGCACAGTCACTTAGCTCCAGATGCTGTTGGTAATAAAGGCTATATGCAGACAGACGCACAATCACCATGGAGAACAATTGTTGTGAGTGATAAAGCCACTGATATTTTAGCATCAAAATTAATATTGAACCTCAACGAACCAACGAGCTATAAAGATGTATCATGGATAAAACCGGTAAAATACATCGGAATCTGGTGGGAATATTTTGTAGCTGGAAAAAGCACTTGGGCTTTTGGGAAAGAAAATAATGTAAAACTGACCGATAATTTTTCGAAATTAACACCAAACGGAAAACACGGCGCAACAACCGAAAGAGCCAAAGAATATATTGATTTTGCGGCCAAAAATGGTTTTGACGCTATCCTTATCGAAGGCTGGAACATTGGCTGGGAAGACTGGATTGGCAACTGGAAAGAAGAAGTTTTTGATTATGTAACGCCTTATCCAGATTTTGATGTCAAAGCAGTTCATGCTTATGCTGCTGCAAAAGGAGTAAAGATTATCATGCACCACGAAACTTCAGGATCTGCAACAAACTATGAACGCCGATTGGATCGTGCTTTCCAATTCATGAACGATAATGGTTATGATGCTGTAAAAACAGGTTATGTGGGCAAAATTATTCCGCGTGGCGAGCATCATGACGGGCAATGGATGGTCAATCATTATATCAATGTAGCCAAACGTGCTGCCGATTATAAAATCATGATTGACAGCCACGAAGCCGTTCGTCCAACTGGCCTGCACCGAACATTTCCAAACTGGATTGCACAGGAATCAGCCCGCGGAACGGAATTCGAATCTATGGGAGGATTAAATCCTGATCACACCACTATTTTGCCTTTTACCCGTTTAATGGGAGGCCCAATGGATTTCACACCTGGAATTTTCCAGACTGATCTTTCCTATTATGGAACAGGAAGCAGACAGCGTGCCAATACAACTCTAGTAAAACAATTGGCTTATTATGTGACTATGTACAGTCCGTTACAGATGGCTGCCGATATACCAGGAAATTATGAACGTTTTCCAGATGCTTTTCAATTCATCAAAGACGTTGCTGTAGACTGGGACAACAGCTATATACTGGAAGCCGAACCTGGTGATTATATCACCATTGCCCGTAAGGCCAAAGGTAAAAACGAATGGTTCATTGGCGGCATTACCGATGAAAATGCAAGAACTTCCAACATTACTTTCGACTATCTGCCTGCTGGCAAAAAATTCATTGCCACCATCTATGCCGATGCTAAAGAAGCAAACTGGAATGAAAATCCTCAAAAATATACGGTGACCAAAGCAATTGTAACTTCTAAAACAGTATTAAAACAATATTTGGCTCCAGGCGGAGGAGTTGCCATCAGCATCAAGGAAGCAGCTGATGCCGATATGAAAGGATTGAAGAAATTATAAAAACATTTGTCCCGTGTAAATAGTAATGACAAATTCCGATGAATAAATCCTTGCCGCATTCCCCCAAGTGCTGCAAGATTTGGGGATTCGGTTAGGGTTGTTTATTGGGAATAAAAAAAGAAGCTTTGAAAGGCTTCTTTTTTTTGTTTATTCAATAATAAATTTTACAAATGGATTCCCCCGGAAACCTCAATACGCTGTCCGTTTACCCATTTTGAATCATCTGTACATAAAAAAGCAACCACACTTCCAATATAGCCCCACTCTTCCCAATGCTGTTTGAGAAGCAATCATTTGATTAATCTCTTTGTTGTCACGGACTGCACCACCCCCAAAATCGGTTTCAATCGCTCCAGGAGCAACAATATTGACTCTGATTTTTCTAGCTCCCAATTCCTGCGCCTGATAACTTGTCAATGTTTCAATCGCCCCTTTCATGCTCGCATAAGCGGCATATCCAGGAAATGAAAAACGTGCCAGTCCAGACGAAATATTTACAATTCCACCGCCGTCATTCATTATATTCAAGGCTTTTTGAGTCAGAAAAAAAGCTCCTTTGAAATGAATATTAACCATATCATCAAATTGGGCTTCCGTGGTTTCGGCAAAACTTGCATAAGCACCAACACCAGCATTATTGACTAAATAATCGATTTTATCGGTACCAAAAGTGTTTTTTAAAGCCAGTGATGCATTTTGAAAAAAGGAATCAAAACTAGTTATATCAGCAACGTTCAATTGCAGCGCAACTGCTTTTTGACCTAATTTTTCGATTTCATTTACAACTTCTTCAGCTTCCGCTTTTTTGCTGTGATATGTTAACACAACGTCCAGTCCTTTCTTGGCAAGACTCAAAGCCATATCTTTTCCTAATCCACGGCTTCCGCCAGTAACCAGAGCTATTTTATTTCCCATCTTACATTTTGTTTTAAAATTAATTAAGACAAAATTAGTCTAGATACAAAAATCCATAATTGTAAATATCAATCCATAATTTGCAAAATCCAAATCAAACTATTTAAACCCGAAAAGACAAAGGTGACAGCGCAGTCTGTTTTTTGAAAAAATTAGAGAAATGCGCCAGTTCTTCAAAACCGAGTGAATAAGCAATTTCCGAAACGTTCCAATCGGTTTCTCTCAACAATGTTTTGGCTTCCTGAATCAGCCGTTCACTGATTAATTCAGTAGTGGTTTTTCCTGTGTTTTCCTTTAAAACTTTATTAAGATGATTGACATGAACCGACAAACGGCCGGCAAAATCCTTGGCAGATTTCAATTCCAGACGCTGGCGCGAGGATTCAATAGGAAATTGTCTTTCGAGTAATTCGACAAATAAAGACGAAACTCTGGCTGCCGAATTGTGTTTAGAATACAAGGCGGTTACAGGCTGCAGTTTTTGCCCGAAGTGAATCAGCTCTGCCACATAATTCCGAATTAAATCGTATTTATAAACATAATCCGAATTGATTTCCTGATGTATCTTTTTGAAAATCAAATCAATTTCAACAACTTCTTCTTCCGATAACTGAAAAACCGGATAACCGTCTGTTTGAAAAATAGGCAGTTTATCCAAATCCATTCCCGTTTTATCCTTTGTCAGAAACTCATTTGTAAAAACACAAAAATGCCCGGACTGCTGCATATCCAATGGAAGATAATTATACGGAATTTTGGGTGTTGCAAATAAAAGAGCATATTGGTCAACCTCGATTACCTTGTCAGCATACTCCACTCTGTTCTTCCCGCGGATCAGACTTATTTTATAATAAGCTCTCTTGTCATAAGGCATGCAGGATTTCCCATTCAGCCGCTCATAAAGTTCTTTGATATTAAAAACATTGAAATGCCCAACTTCTTTTTGAATACCATTAGGCAGCAGTAATGCGTTCTTTTCTATAAAACATTCTGACGAAATGTCCTCGTAAAAGTTTTCTATTGATCTTGATTTCATTGGGAAGTGGATTTGTAAAAATCAAATATAGGGATTATTTGCAAATGAAAAACTAAGAGTAATATGGAAGTGTAAAATCCAAGTAACTTTAATGCCATTTGTGAAACTGACTCATTGTTTCTTTATGACGTATTAACTGGTCATTATCCGCTTCCGATAAACCGATTTCAATTTCATGTTTCTTTTCTGAACTTAAATCTTTACACCAATCCTTTTTGCTTTTTTCAACAATGTTTTCGGTATTTTCTAATAAAACTTTATCCATAAAATTGCTTTTATTAAAGTTCAATTGCTCTTAAATTCATACTATTGATTTTTTTCAAAAAAACTTGCTTGCACTCCATCAAATCTTGATTAAACATAACAATATTTTTTCCTGATGGGTGTAAAGAACTAGCAAAACGAATCCCACTAGCCCCAGTAAAAATTCTTATAAATTCACAGATGAATTGAGTTGGAATATACTCAATTTCACTATCGTACCTTCTCATCGGTTTTGATAAATCTCTACTGATCTTATCTCTTAAAAGTTTTGCTTTTATAATTTGCCTCACCTCATCTTGAAATAATGGTGTGTCTTCTGTAAAGTCAACAATTTTTACAGATTTAAACTCTTCTTTTAATTGAAATATACCAATACTTAATTCATCCAAATAAGATGCTCTAACTTCATACAATACTGTTTCAGGATTATTACTTAAATATAAATAAGGAATTCCAAGTGGATTAGCCCTTCCTCCTCCAACCAAATCTAATGGAGGACACATCATATTTTTGGAATCATAAGCTGGCATATTGCTTTTATGATGTACTCTTGCTCTAAATAATTCATCCGAATGTTTAAGTTCATATTGTGTATTAAAAAAACCATCCCAACCTAATTCTTTTAAATAATCAATATCTGAAATAAATCTATTTGACCATTTTAATTGTTCTTTCAATTTTTCCCAATAAGAAAAATTTTCAATTATATCTTCTGTATAATTTACTAACCCCTCGGAATTTTGAATACTAGTTGTAATTCTCGGTATGACTTCATTAAGAATTGTAGATGCAATACTATGACTTGAAAAAAAACTCCAATTGCTTTGGATTTTTGACTTCAAAGGCTCTCCATCAGAAGAAACTTGAAAATTATCCATCAGTTCTTGAAAAAATTCAAGTAGCTCTTCAATTGCTAATAATGGAACATCTGAAGAATCACAGACTTTACATAATCCTAAATTTGTAGATGAAGAAATATAAGCTTTGAGTTCTTTATCAGCAAAACAATTTGGGCAAACTTCCATATTCGCTACCTGTTTCTTAAATAATTGGACACTATCAATAAATGGTTTTTTATTGATATTTTTTTTACAGTTCCTAATCCAGGATAGTGTTGTTCAATAAAATAATTTTCTAATTCTTCTATTGCGGAGTTTGTAAGATGATTTAATCTACAATAATTCACAGCTTTTTCAGCAGCTTCTGCAAATTTTCCCTGAATATTTGCAATGGAATCATTGGTTTCAGAAGTAAAATGCCTAATCATTATCTGATTCTGAGCATTTAAATAGGTCAGATGAATCACTACAGCACGTGGAGTACTACCTCCATCAATGAATTCACTTGGTAATACAGTGAAATCGGAAAAACCATTGTAATGGTCTTCGGTATAATAAATATGTTCTTCTGAAAATCTATGTTCTTCAATACTTAAAAAGTCACTATTTCGAGCCTGCTTTTCGAATAAATCATCTAATCTCACATAAGTTTTTCCAAGACTTTGTGCGAATCTATGTAAAGCTCTATTTCTAGATGGATCTTCAATATTTATCACAGTTACCTGTTGTAATCGTGCTAAAACTTTAAAATCTTCATCATTTTCACGAATATCATTTTTACAAATCAACATACATTGATTCAGCCCATAAGTATTTATGCTTTGAGTGATATACTCACTATTATTATATTCACTATTATTTCTATAATGAAATGCAGGTAAAACGATTTGATTATTTAGTCCATTTAAGTATTCCAAATAATGATTGTTATCTCCTTTTAATTCACCAACAGATGGATTTACTACAAAATAAATTTTCTGATTTTTTTCTTCAAAAACCCTATATGCAAGATTTAAATTATTAAATATCGATTTTACAGGTTCAAGAATAGGGATAACAAATCCTTGGATGGCACCTTCGATTGCTAATTCACGTAAACCGATTAGCTCAAACTGCCTTGCTCTTAAAAATGGATAATACATAGTTTAAGATTTTATTGGTGATTTTAGATTCTTTATCATAATTTCCCTGTCTTTCTTATTTAATTTAAGCGCTAGACTTATTTGATTAAATTCTTTATAATAACGATTGGACAGAACATTTTCCAAATATCTGCTTTTCATTTTTTCAATGAATCTTTTATTTAATTCACCATTTGGAATTTTACTTATAAGTTCTTTACAAATATTATATTGATTAAAACTAGTCATAACAGGCAATTCACCATAAAGAGATTTTACAATCGATTTATATTCACTTGTATGAAGAACTTTCATTATTGTTTCAAAATCAACTTCAGCATTCGTGACAGCATCTCTTTGAAGAGTAAATCTTTCAGAACTTTCGTTATTATTGAAAGATATTAATCCAATGCTTTCATCAAATTTTGAATAAATTGTCAATTTACTTTCAGGAACAATTAAGAAAATTTGATTAAATGCTTTACTATAGTTTTCAATTTGTAAGTTTAAACGTTTAGAAGAATCGAATTCTGTTTTAATTTCAAATACTTTAGATTTACCATTAAACATAACTAAATCAGCCACAGCATTACCAACTCTAAATTCATTAAAGACTTTAGTATTATTATTTCCAATTTCTGTAATCAACCAATCATTCAAAAATGAATTTTTAAAAATATATTCGTTTTGGTAATTTTTTTCAAGGATTTGATAAACGTATTTAAGATAATCTAAATATGTAGCTTTTTCTGAATTTTGCCATTTTATATCATACCTTTCAATTTTATAATCAATTGAATCAAAATTAGATTTCATCCAAAGTTCAGCTACACTCCTTGAAAACAAAGAAGAATAATCCCTTAATTGGCTTTGATTATATGTGTTTTTATTGGACATCATTCTTTTTTTACAAAGATAAATTGTTTTTTTTCAATCACTACACTTATTAAAACACTTATTGATATTGCTAATTTATAAAATAATATTTACAAAATATTTTATATGAAAATTAATGTTAAGAAAATTAGTTATTACTCCCCACCCAACATCTGCATCAACTCCAGACATCTTCTAGTAGTTTTTGCATTGTCAAAAGTCAACAGCAATCGCAAGCCATTAGGCGTCTGCTTTTCTTTCATCACACAAATACTGCTGTTTTTCTGTACAAACTGAATCACTTTATGAAAGCGGTTGGAAGTATAATAATCGGATTGCTGATCGGAGACAAAATAACCAATCATTTTTCCTTTTTTCATCACTAATTTTTCGATTCCCACACGCGTTGCAATCCATTTGATGCGGATGCTGTTCATTAAAGCGTTAGCTCTCGGAGGCATTGGACCAAAACGGTCAATTAATTTATTTTGGAAAACAACCAGTTCATCTTCGTTTTTCACCTCAGCCAGTTCGTTGTATAAACTCAGACGCTCGGTAACATTATTAATATATTCGTCCGAAAACAACAGCTCAAAATCGGTATCGATCTGAAGGTCTTTGACGTATTCTTTGGTCTCGATATTGTTTTCTTCAGGGTACAAATCCTTGAATTCGTTTTCTTTCAATTCTTCGATAGCCTCGTTCATGATTTTTTGGTACGTATCAAAACCAATATCGTTGATAAATCCGCTTTGTTCTCCTCCCAATAAATCACCTGCACCACGGATTTCAAGGTCTTTCATTGCAATGTTCAAACCGCTTCCCAATTCGCTGAATTGTTCCAAAGCCTGAATTCGTTTTCTGGCATCTTCGGTCATGTGCGAATAAGGCGGGCAGATGAAATAACAAAACGCTTTCTTGTTGCTTCGCCCCACACGCCCTCTCATTTGATGCAGATCGGACAGACCAAAATTATTAGCATTGTTGATGAAAATAGTGTTGGCATTCGGAACGTCCAATCCGCTTTCGATAATGGTCGTGGCAACCAGAACATCGAATTCTCCGTTCATGAAAGCCAGCATTAATTCTTCGAGTTTGGCTCCATCCATTTGTCCGTGGCCAATTCCAACTCTCGCATTAGGCACCAAACGCTGAATCATTCCAGCAATTTCTTTGATATTTTCGATTCTATTATTAATGAAGAAAACCTGTCCGTTGCGCTGAATTTCATACGAAATTGCATCGCGGATCAACTCTTCGTTAAAGCCAACCACATTCGTTTCTATAGGATAACGATTTGGCGGAGGCGTTGTGATTACTGATAAATCTCGTGCAGCCATCAGCGAAAACTGTAGCGTTCTCGGGATTGGGGTTGCTGTCAAAGTCAAGGTATCGACATTGGCAGCAATCGTTTTGAGTTTATCTTTTACGTTAACGCCAAACTTCTGTTCCTCATCGACAATCAATAAACCAAGGTCTTTGAAAACCACATTCTTGTTAACCAGTTGATGTGTCCCAATGACAATATCAAGTTTTCCTTCGGCTAAATCTTTTAAGGTTTGCGCTTTTTGTTTAGCAGTTCTAAAACGGTTCAGATAACCAATAGAAACCGGCATATCTTTCAGCCTTTCGCTAAAGGTTCTATAATGCTGGTACGCCAAAATGGTCGTTGGTACCAAAACTGCTACTTGTTTGCTGTTATCGACAGCCTTGAAAGCCGCTCGAATAGCCACTTCGGTTTTACCAAATCCCACGTCACCACAAACCAAGCGGTCCATCGGGCGCTCGCTCTCCATGTCGGCTTTGACTTCCTGTGTTGATTTGATTTGGTCTGGAGTATCTTCGTAGATAAACGAACTCTCCAACTCATTTTGCAGATAACTGTCGGGAGCAAACTGAAATCCTTTTTCGAGTCTTCGCTTCGCATACAATTGAATCAAATTGAACGCTATATGTTTGACTCTCGCTTTGGTTTTTTGTTTTAAAGTCTTCCACGCACTTGATCCTAATTTGTAAATTTTGGGAGGCGTTCCGTCTTTTCCGTTGTATTTAGATATCTTGTGCAGCGAGTGAATGCTCACATACACGATGTCATTATCTGCATAAACGAGTTTAATCGCTTCCTGCGTTTTTCCTTCGACCTGTATTTTTTGCAGTCCGCCAAACTTCCCAATTCCGTGATCAATGTGTGTTACATAATCGCCTACAGACAAAGTTGTAAGTTCTTTTAAAGTTAAATTCTGCTTCTTCGAATAACCATTTTTAATACTGAATTTATGGTAACGCTCAAAAATCTGATGGTCGGTATAACAGCAAATTTGGTTTTCCTGATCGATGAAACCTTGGTACAACGGCAAAACAATCGTCTTGTACTGCTTGCGAATGTTCTCGGAATTGGCTTCGTCCAAACTTTCGAAAATGTCGTGAAAACGTTTCGTCTGCGCTTCATTCGAACAAAACAAATAATTTTGATAACCGTTAAAATGGTTGTCGCTCAAATTATTCAGCAGTAAATCAAACTGCTTGTTGAACGAAGGCTGTGGCTGAATGTGAAATTCGAACTTTTTGGTTGTTTTAAAAGTAGCTTTGGAACTAAATTCTACTACCGAAAAATCCAACGCTCTCTTAACAAATGCCTTTTGGTTCAAAAACAATTGGTCCGGTGTGGCGTGTTTAATGTCTTTGGACAATTTCTCAAAAGCTTCTTCGGCTTTCGCAAATTGTTTATCTAATTCATATAAAAGATTCTCTGTGTTTTGAAAAAACAAAACTGTTCTTTCGGCTATATAATCCAGAAAACTCTCTCTATTCTCCTGAAAAACTTTATTCTCTACATTCGGGATAATGGTGATTTTTTTCTTTTGTTCCAATGACAATTGGGTCGCAACATCAAAAGTCCGTATGCTTTCGACTTCGTTGCCAAAAAACTCTATTCGATACGGATTGTCATTCGAAAACGAAAACACATCGACAATTCCACCGCGAACGGAGAATTCGCCTGGTTCTGTAATAAAATCTACTCTTTTGAATTCGTATTCGAACAAAACCTCGTTTAGGAAATCAATCGAAATTTTATCGCCGACAGTAACTTTCAAAGTGTTTTTATCCAGATTCTGACGGGTCACCACTTTTTCAAAAAGCGCTTCCGGATACGTTACAATGACTGCGGGTTTTTTACGGGAATTGATTCTGTTGAGTACTTCGGATCGAAGCAGCACATTAGCATTATCTGTTTCTTCAATTTGATACGGGCGTCGGAAAGAACCTGGATAAAACAGCACATCCTGTTCGCCGATCATTTGTTCCAGATCGTTCAGATAATATGCAGCTTCTTCTTTGTTATTCAAAACTACCAGAAAAGGAAGTTCCGATTTCTTAAAAACCGAATGAATCACAAAGGAAACTGCCGATCCCAGCAGACCGTCCAATTGCATTTTTACCTGATTATTTCCCTGCAGACTGGCTGCAATCTGAGCCGTTTTGGGAGAAGAATCATAAACCGAATATATAGAAGTGGCTTTACTCAAGGCTGTGCTGGATTTGGATTTTTTGGACTGGCTGTTCCTCCTGGATTACCAGGCATTGTATGATATTTTTCAGGTGCTCCGTTATTTCCCGGATTTCCAGGCATCATCGGATTTCCTGACTGAATTGCTCTAGTTGAATCCATAATCATCTGCAACAATTCGGATTCTCCAGCTTCCATAGGAATTTTGCTTTTCTCTACAATCTTATCCATCTGTCTTTGCAGGGAAACCAGTTCAATATTAATTTCGGCAACAAGTTTTACCACTTTTTTTTCCGAAATATCACTTAGATTAATATACAGATCCAGCATTCTTACTTGCGTAATCAAGGTAGCAATTCTGCTTCTTATCTGTGGTGTATCAAATTGAGCAGGAATATTGGTATTCAAGGCCATTACTTTAGCCGAAAGCGTTTTGGATTTTTTTTGAAAATCGGTAATTGTTTTCTTCGGCTTTTTAGCCAGTTCGTCCATAAAGTCACGCCATTGTGGCCAGGTTTTTATAGTTGCTTCAGAAGTCTCATTGATTGGAGTATCAAAAAAGTTCCAGCCTTTTTTTATTTCAGTAAAAATCAATTCTCTTTTTTTGGCATCCTTTAACTGGTCAGCAAGCCGCTTGTCGTTATTATTACACGAAAACTGCATTAAAATCACCAAAAAAAACAGCCCAAATTTATTGTTCATTTTTCAAATTATTTGAATTACAAAGTTACAAATATCAATGGCAATGACAATAGTAATATCAATGACAAAAATCAATAACAATTTCAATAATAAAAACCAATTCCAAAAATCAAAGGAAATAATTAAATATACATTCAAATATGCAGGAAACAGCCCGTCTCTTAATAGGACAGCAATTACGATATAAAAAAATTTTACATTATTTTTTTATAAAATTCACAAAAAATAAAGTATTTTTATACTTCGTTTTACGAAATCGTTATATTTGCAGAACAAATCTTTTCCGATATGAATCCAAAAATATTAATTATAGGCGCCTGCGGACAGATTGGCACCGAATTAACGCATCAGCTCCGCGCAATTTACGGAACCGATAATGTGATTGCTTCCGATATTCGAAAACTGAATAACGACGTGGTCAATTCCGGTCCTTTTGAAGTAATTAATGCTTTGGATTTTAACCAGATTGAACATTTAGTCGAAATCCACCAGATTACCGATGTGTATCTGATGGCAGCCTTACTATCAGCAACTGCCGAAAAAAACCCTGCTTTTGCCTGGGATCTGAACATGAATTCGCTGTTTCATGTCTTGAATCTGGCGAAAGCCAAAAAAATACAAAAGATATTCTGGCCTTCGAGCATCGCTGTTTTTGGACCGACAACTCCCAAAGAAAACACACCGCAATACACCATTATGGAGCCTTCTACTGTATATGGCATCAGCAAGCAGTCTGGCGAAAGATGGTGCGAATATTATCATAATCTTTTTGGTGTCGATGTACGAAGCATACGCTATCCAGGTTTAATCAGCTGGACTACGCTGCCTGGCGGAGGAACTACCGATTATGCCGTGGATATTTACCACAAAGCTCTTTCCGACAAAAAATACGAATGCTTTCTGAATTCTGAAACCAAAATGCCAATGATGTATATGGACGATGCGATTGCCGCCACCATCAACATCATGAAAGCACCGGCTGAGCAAATCAAAATCCGCTCTTCTTACAATCTCGCTGCCATCAGTTTTACCCCAGCCGAAATCGCCGCCGAGATCCAAAAACACATCCCGGAACTTGAGGTAACTTACAATCCCGACTTCCGTCAAAAAATTGCCGACACCTGGCCTGCCAGTATAGATGACAGCCGTGCCAGAGAAGACTGGGGCTGGAATCACAAATTTGATCTCGAAACCATGACTTCCGAAATGCTGAAAAACTTGCGCCAAGAATATCAAGAGGGTTGAAAAAAGTAAAAACATTTGGACGTGCCACCATAAAGAAAAGGAGCCAGCTCATCATAACGGTTAGTCGGCTCCTTTCCTTTATGCTGTCGGGCTATCCATGCTGCTTCGGCAGCTTATTCCTATCCCTCACGCGGCTTTAAGGTTTTTAAAGATGATACTGCAGTACTATTTCGATACATACTATTTCAAAATACAAAAAATCAATTTTTATTTAGCTGTCAAAGCTGTCAAACAACGTGTTATTGCTTGTCTAACATTATCTGCTTCCGTTTCTCCTTGTCCTTCTGCTGTACAAGAACAAACCAGGGTATTTGTTTTTGCCGAAATGAATTGTATTGTTACTTCTATTGCATATTCGAATCCTTCATATCTTTTACCACTTTCTCCATAATTTACTATTAAAGTTTCTGTGGCTAGTTCTGGTTTTAATTCAGGCAGACTTATAAATCCTTCTTTGATTAGTATTCCTTTAACAACATCACTTGGATTGACACTGTTATTTATAGCAGATCCATATTTACCGCCATTTCCTCCATATAGACTTCCTATACCTGAAGTCAAATTGTTGGTTTGAGATACAAATACATATTTATACTGATCAATTTTGTCATCCTTTACAATTGTAGGCTCTTTAAGAACCATACAACTATTCATCAAGATACCTGCAAGAATAATTGCTAAAAATCTAATTATTTTCATACTCTTAAAACTGTTTTAAATTAACTGAACTTTTTTGTGCCAATACCAATTCACACTTATTTGTTCATAACAAGTTTTAACATATCAGTGTGAAAATTTTTTAAAATATTTAACAAAAGTTATGCCAGACTTTTAAAGATTTCCAGATAAAGATTTCTTATCTAAATTAAAACAGCATAATAAAATTACAATTACAATCTTTCCTTATAAAACAAAACTTAAGCAAATTCTGATTTTATAGTAATTCATTAAATAAAACTATTCACAAAAATCGTTTGAATAATTTACTGCGTTGATTTTTGTTAATTCTTTAGGTAGTTTTACACGTGATTTTTTTAAATTGCAAATTAAGAAACAAATCCGTTACAGTATGTCAGAAAGCGATGCAGAAAAAGGCGCTGAAAAAGCTCGGTTAGGATTAAGAACCGATAATAAAGGCTGGAAAAAATGGGGGCCTTACCTAAGCGAAAGACAATGGGGAACCGTTAGGGAAGACTATTCCCAAAGTGGCTATGCCTGGGGAAGCACCACTCACGACATGGCACGTTCCAAAGCCTACCGCTGGGGCGAAGAAGGCATCGGAGGGATTTCAGATAATAAACAGCACATCTGCTTGGCTTTTGCTTTCTGGAATCACAAAGACCGTATTTTAAAAGAACGTTTATTTGGGTTAACACCTTCCGAATCCAATCATGGTGAAGATGTAAAAGAAATTTATTATTACCAAGACGCAACCCCAACCCACTCTTATCAAAAAATGCTGTACAAATATCCACATGCAGCATTTCCGTATGAAAAACTAATAGAAGAAAGCAAAAAAAGAACCCGTCAAGAGCCCGAATATGAACTGCTCGACACAGGGGTTTTTGACAATGATGAGTACTTTGACATCACCATCGAACATGCCAAAGCCGATGAACAGGATATCTTGATTAAGGTTACAGTAGAAAACCGTTCCAAAACAGCAGCTCCTATTTCGGTACTGCCGACCATCTGGTTTAGAAATACGTGGAGCTGGGGGTATGAAAATTACAAACACAAGCCCACCTTAGCTGGAGCAGGAAAATCGCATATCGAAGTCAGCCACCGATTAGTAGGTTCTTTCAATTTGTATGCAGAAGATGCCAAAGAACTGCTGTTCTGCGACAATAAAACCAATTTTGAAAAGCTTTATAAATCGGCACCACAATCTGCTTATGCCAAGGACGGAATAAACGATTACATTATCAATAATAAAAAGAACAGCATAAATCCAGAGGCTATAGGCACAAAAGCTGCGGTTCATTATGATGATGTTATTCCTGCCTATGGAAAAAAAATATACCGTTTACGATTTACCAACAGTACGCCTAAAGATGCCTTTGAAGATTTTGATACTGTTTTCAAAAAAAGAATAGATGAAGCCGATGAATTTTATGAGAACATTCAAAAAGGGGTAACGGACGAAAAACTAAAATCCATTCAGCGTCAAGCATATGCTGGTATGTTATGGACCAAACAATGGTATTATTATAATGTTTTTGAATGGCTGAAAGGCGACCCGTCGACACCAAGGCCTGATGCCAACCGGAAAGAAGGACGCAACAGCTCTTGGAAACACATGTACACTTCCAACATTCTCTCAATGCCAGACAAGTGGGAATACCCCTGGTTTGCCGCATGGGATCTGGCTTTTCATACTTTGCCATTGGCACGATTAGATCCTGATTTTGCCAAAAGGCAATTATTGGTGATTCTCCGTGAATATTACATGCATCCCAACGGTCAGATTCCTGCTTATGAGTGGTCATTCTCGGATGTTAATCCGCCAGTACATGCCTGGGCTACATGGAAAGTCTATGAAATTGACAAAGAAACTAATAATGGTACTGGTGATACTGTTTTCCTGGAACGCATTTTTCATAAACTGCTGCTCAACTTTACATGGTGGGTAAATCTAAAGGACGAAAACGGCAATAACATCTTTGGAGGCGGTTTCCTCGGCATGGATAATATCGGAGTATTTGACCGTTCTGCCGCTCTGCCAACAGGCGGTCATCTGGAACAAGCCGATGGTACGGGATGGATGGCAATGTACTGCTTGAACATGTTGCGCATTGCCTGCGAAATATCACTAAAAAACCCTGTCTATCAAGATATGGCTTCGAAATTCTTTGAGCATTTTCTTCACATTTCGGGGGCAATGCAAGCTTTGGGAGAAAACAAAGTAAGCCTTTGGGACGAAGAAGATCAGTTTTATTACGATATGCTACATAAAGCCAATGGCGATGCCCAATTGCTGAAAATTCGTTCGATGGTGGGGCTTATCCCTTTATTTGCTGTCGAAGTATTAACACCAGATCTGCTGGAAAAACTGCCTATCTTTAAACGCCGTGTCGAATGGGTACTCAAAAACCGTCCTGACTTAGCCAGCCTGGTTTCCAGCTGGTACAATCCTGGCAAAGGAGAAACCCGCCTGCTCTCTACCCTTAGAGGACATCGTATGAAAATGATCCTGAAACGAATGTTCGACGAAAAGGAATTTCTGTCCGATTTTGGAGTGCGTTCTTTGTCTAAGTATCATAAGGAGCATCCTTATAAATTTAAGCATGACGGAGGAACAATTCAGGTAGATTATACACCAGCCGAAGCCACTGGAGATATGTTTGGCGGCAATTCCAATTGGAGGGGGCCAATATGGTTTCCTATGAATTACTTGATTTTGGATTCGCTGGAGAAATTTCACAGCTATTATGGAAAAGATTTCAAAGTAGAATTTCCTGCCGGATCTGGTGAATTAGTAAATTTACAGGAAGCTGCCGAAGGTTTAGCCGAGCGTTTATTAAAACTGTTTGTTCCCAATACCAATACAAAAATTCCAATGTACGGCGAATACAAAAAATTTCAGGAAGATCCGCTCTTCAATAAAAATCATTTGTTTTTTGAATACTTTGACGGAGACACCGGCAAAGGTTTAGGAGCCAATCACCAGACGGGATGGACTGGACTTATTGCCGAAATTATCCGGCATCTGCATGAGGAAGAAAAATAGCTTTTAAAATACTTTATAAAAAAACCGCCTCATAAGCCGTAAGTGTCTTGTGTGGTGGTTTTTGCTTATAAATGTATATGGTTTAAAACATTTTTATTGCATCATCCTATACAAGATCATTTTCGGATTTGCCAAATCATCCCAAATACAAAACCGTTTTTCTATTAAGCCAATTGCCCAAATCCGTTGTAGTAGCGGTTATGCGATGTTTTTTTTAAAAGGGTAAATCATCTTCTTCTTTAGGTATTTTACGTATTCTCAAATTCGTAACATATTGTTTCCAAAAATATTCTCCTTTTGTGGTGAATTTATAAAGATTTCTTTGATTTTCGGCATCTCTTTCTTCTTTGATAATCCCTGAATGTTTAAATTTTTCGATGACTAAATCATTAGTTTTGTTTGGTAATGAATTTCGTCTACTAATTTCAGGACCTATTTCTTCAAAAAAATCAAACATATCAGATTGTTTGAAGTCATTATATTGTTTATTTAAATCGGTAATATCATTTTTATATAATGTTGAATCAGAATTATTTTTAATAAGTTCTTTAAGTTCATTTTCCTCTTTTTTAATTTGATTATATTCAACATTTTGCATTTGAATTATTTCATTCTTTTCATTGAGTTGATTAGTTAGAATTTCAATTTTTTTGTTTAAATCCGCTTTATCTCTATATGAAGCTTTAATGTTTTCTAAATCGCTTTCTTCAACAGCAATTTTTTGTTTATTTCTAATATCTGAAATAGTTAAATTTAAAACATTTTCTTTTCTACCAATTATTGCTTTTGATGATAATTTGTCAAAACCCCATAAAACATAAGGAAAAATAACAATATAGAAGATTGAAAATAAAAGGGGAAACCAAAAATTGTTATTTATAGATGAATAGCAATCAGAAACGAAATCAATTTTATTTTCAATTGAATTATTTGAGAATATAATATGAAAAATAGGCTTCCAATTAAAAATGAACCACGAAAAAATAAAAGAGCCAAGCAATGGATTTTTAAGTCTTTCTTTAGTTGAATCCAAAATGGAGTTAATTATTTCTTTCATTTATTTTGTTTTTGAGGTAAAATATCGCATAACGTTTGGCTAGTAGGCGATGGTCGGGGCTAAGTAAGCGTAATACTTCGGATAGTCATAATTTTTACAAGTACAAAACTATTTTTAAATTAAGCCTAATTCCCGACTATCGCTTACTAGCGGTTAGCAGTAGGCAAATTAGCTGTAAATTCTTTTCAAATGTTGTGCTTGATTTTCTAATTCAGGAAATAAAGTTGCTTCACTAATTCCTAAAATATTTAATTCTTTCAAAATGTTATTTTTACTATCATTGTCTATTTCAAAATCTACTTTCTTTGAATCAAGATTTACAATCCATTCATTTGGAATATTTGCAGGATTTGTTTTTGAATTATTTATACCAAACAATAAAAACGCACCGCTTTGTTTTATTATTCGGCTATTACTTTGTTTAACTTTAACGGCAACAACTCTTTCTAAATCAGTTGGACAAATTATGGATTGAAAATATGATTTTTCTTCTTTTATTTCGTGAAGCAGATAAGGAATATCGCCTTGTTCGTTAAATAATTTTACGTCATTGTATGTATAGCTTTCTTTTCTATTTAAATCTCCAATATTGAATTCAAATGCTCTTTTTGAAATATTAGACAAAATACTAACCGTATCACTATCGTAGTATTTAATATCTGAATTTGGAATTTTAAAAACTATAACGTTGCCATTATTTCCATCTTTTCTTTTATTTAGGCAAGCAAAATATAACGAAACTAAAGGATTTGTAGTTATGTCTAACAATCTTGTAGGTAAACCATAATGTTGCATTTTTACTAGTTTTTCTAATGCACTTTTTTCATTTAAAAAATCACTTGGAGTTCTTAAAATAAACTCTTTAAATATTATATTTTCATTTTTAATTAAATTCTCTGTTCTGTAAATACTTGGTTTTAAAAGATAATCTATATCATTATGACCTCTAAAAAAAAGTTCAAAATCACCTCTTCTTGATATTTTTTGTAATTCTGTGATAAATGATGCTATATTTTTTATTGCCATTTTTCTTTCTTGGTTAGATTTCCTTTTTAACGGAATTTTTCTGATTGCTTACTGCTAACGTCAGTCTGTGAAAAAACCTCCGTTTTAATTGCAAACAAATATAGTAAAATACTGTTGTTAAAACAGGAATT